>JAICVV010000172.1 GCA_025935155.1 Alphaproteobacteria bacterium | reverse complement strand
TCCATCCTGACGGAGCGCATCGCCCGGCGCGGCCACCACATCATGCGCGAATACGCCATCGATCCGTTCCTGCAGACGCGGGTGGACCAGATCATGGCGAAGCCGGTCCATACGCTGGCTGGCTCCATTCCGGTGGAGGAGGCCATCGCCTTTTTCATGTCGGCAGAAGGGCCGAAGCGCCACAAATCCTATCCGGTCGTGGACGAACAGGAGCGGCTCATCGGCATTGTGTCGCGCGCCGACGTGCTGCGCTGGTCACGCGAGGGTTGGGAAAACGCGCGCACCCTGGCCGATCTGCAATCGGGCGACATGTTTGTCGGCTACGATGACGAATTGGCCGGGCAACTCGCAGACCGCATGGCTGCCGCGGACATCGGGCGCGTGCCGATCCTGGAGCGCGAGAGCGGCCGCGTGGTCGGACTTGTCGCGCGGCGCGATTTGTTGCGCGTGCGCACGCTCGTCATCCGCCACGAACGCCGCCGCCGCCGTTTGCTGAAGATTGGGTAGTGCAGGTTGGCGCTACGCCTCGTTCCCGTAGGCGCGCATGAAGGTTGAGACGGCGTTCGCCACATTCGCCTGAATCTCTTTCCGGCTGGGATTAGGAACCACGTTCCACAATCGGCGGCGGTGAATGCCGGCGAGGCACAATTCGGTGAACTGCTCGGCCGCCACGTTCACATCGGCATCGGCCCGCAACTGTCCGGCCTCTTTTGCACGAGTCAGAAACTCGGCCATGCGGCCCTGGTTCTGGCGCACACCGGCGTTGTAGATGCTGAGCCCAAGCTCCGGTACCCGCGAGCACTCGCCGATCACCAGACGGTAGAACGCGATAGAATCGTCGGCGAGAAGCACCTCGAGAAAGTGTTCGCCGAAATTGGTCAGCGCGGCGCGCAGATCGCCGTGGCTCTCGATCGCTGCGGCCGTTAGCAGTTCGGCGAACTGCTCGCACTTCTTGCCCACAACGGCATCGAATAGCTCTTCCTTCGATTTGAAGTAGTTGTAGAGCGTTGCCTTGGAGCCGCCCACGCGCGACGCAATGCAGGACATGGACGTGCCGGCGTAGCCGAACTGGATAAAGGCCTGCTTGGCGATGGCGATAATGGCATCGCGCCGCTCGTCCTTGCCATCCCGGTTCACGGGAGAAAGTTCAATGGTGGCCTGGTCTTCCAAAGCTGTGCCTTAACTTACATTACAAACATTTAACGACCGTACCGTACGGTCGTCCTTGACGGGCTAACCTTCAAGGCCTACCTCCACGGCTGACCGTACAGTACGGTTATAGGAGGTTTGCGGGGAATTGCAATGGACAGGCATCGTCTTCCCTCCCGAACGCTGCCGTTCCTCCCCGCCTCCGGCCGGGGCCTCAGAATTCTGCCCCCCTCTGCGGTCCCGGCCGATTTTTCTCTCAATTCCTGGAGTCATGTCATCACCCTGTCCGCCCTTTCGTCCCTCGCTCTCGCGCTCGCCGCCCAGCTACTCGGGCCCGAACGGTTCAATGCCATTCGTCTGGCAACCGTCTTCGGCGCCACGGCGTTGGCGCAACTCGTCTTCACCGGCCACATCGCCTCCAACCGCACCCTGGAGAATCGACGATGACGATATCCTACGCCCGCGTTCGCACCGAAAACGCCCGCGAATATCTTGTCAGCTTCAGCAAGGCCTGGCGGCGCGCGGTGCCCGATCTCGAATTCAGCAACACGGCCGCGACAATCCGTTTTCCGTTCGCGAGCTGCGAGCTCAGCGCCGGCGACGGTTTTCTCGACATCACGCTGACGGCGAAGTCGAAGGAATACGCCGAGCTGCTTGAAGACGTCGTGGCGGAACGCCTCGACCGTTTCGCGCACGACGAAAGCCTCAAATACCAGTGGACGCTCCAATGAGCGCGATCGCCATGAAAGTTGGAAACATCGCCACGCGCGCGACGCGCGCGCACACACAAACAAAAGACACCGCGAATATCGTCGGCGCGCTGATCGGCGGCTTTGCTACGGGCGCGGCCATTGCCGTGCTGCTCTGGCAGTTCGTGTAAGCGGCAAAAGAGGAAAGAGTAACACAGCATGGCAGATGCAGCTGTTGCCGATATCCGTTCGACCGCCTTTCTTCGCGAGAAGCCGGAAAAGCAGGTGGATAATGCCGCGCGCCGCAAGGCGTTGCGCAAGCGCCTGTTCATTATGTTCGGCGCGCTGCTGGCGGTGCTCGGACTGGCGTATGGCGGGTGGTGGTATTGGACCGGCCTTCGCTACATCTCGACCGACGATGCCTATGTCGGGGCCGACAGCGCGCAGATCACGCCGCAGATCAACGGCACCATCGCCAATGTGACAGTCAGCAACACCGCCCATGTGAAGCGCGGGCAGGTGCTGGTGACAATCGATCCGGCCGACACGCAACTTGCCTACGCGCAAGCCGAAGCCACGTATGCACAAACCGTGCGCCGAGTGGAGCAATATTTCGCTAATGCCGCCGAAGCGGCCGCACAGGTCACCGCGCGCAACTCCGATGTCACGCGCGCGAACCAGGATTACAATCGCCGCGTGGCGCTTTCGCGCGCCGGCGCCATTGCCGACGAGCAGGTCACCGACTACCGCAACACCTATGAAACCGCGCAGGCGAGCCTCGTGGCCGCAAAGCAGACGCTGGCCTCGCAGCAGGCGCTGATCCGCGGCACCGACATCGCCCACAATCCGGAAGTGCTGGCTGCCAAAGCGGCGCGCGACACGGCGAAGCTCAATCTCTCCCGCACCGTTATCCGCGCGCCGTTCGACGGCGTGGTGGCGCAGAAGAATGTGCAGATCGGCCAGCGGGTGCAGGTTGGGCAGGCGCTGATGAGCATCGTGCCGGTCGGCAGCGTGTATGTGGATGCCAATTTCAAGGAAGGCCAACTGGACAAGGTGCATACCGGGCAGCCCGTGACGCTCGTCTCCGATCTCTACGGCTCGGGCGTGAAATTCCACGGGCGCGTGCAGGGGCTGAGCGGCGGTACCGGGTCAGCGTTCGCCGTTATCCCGGCGCAGAACGCGACAGGCAACTGGATCAAGGTGGTGCAGCGGCTGCCGGTCCGCGTGACGCTCGATTCCCGCGAACTTGAACAGCATCCGCTGCGCGTCGGGCTCTCGATGACGACGACCATCGATACGGCGCAGCGCTAGGACGCGAGCGCCGTGCCGGAGCAGGAACCGAATTATCTTCATGGCGCCGCGCTGTTCGGCACCATCGCGCTCCTGGCGCTTGCCAACTTCATGGCGGTGCTCGACCTCACCATCGTGAACGTCGCCGTGCCGCACATCGCCGGATCGCTGGCGGTTTCGCCCAACGAAGGCACGTGGGTGATCACATCCTATGCGGTGGCGGAAGCGATCACCGTGCCGCTCAGCGGCTGGCTGGCAGCGCGGTTCGGCGCGGTAAAAGTGATGGCGATCGCCGCGGCCGGCTTCGGCCTGTTCTCGCTGCTGTGCGGACTGGCGCCGTCGCTTTCCATGCTGGTGATCTTCCGTGTGCTACAGGGTTTTTCCGGCGGTCCGCTGATGCCGATGTCGCAGACTTTGCTGATGCGCATCACGCCGCCCGCGCGCGTGCAGCAGGCGCTTGGGCTGCAAACCATGACCACGATTCTCGCGCCCATCGCCGGGCCGCTGATCGGCGGCGCGCTGACGGATTCGGTCGGCTGGCCGTGGGCGTTTTACATCAACGTACCAATTTCCATTTTTGTCGCCCTGATGGTGTGGAGCGTGCTGCGCTCGCGCGAAACGCTGACGGTGAAGCGGCCAATCGATTTCGTCGGGCTCGGCCTGCTCATTCTATGGATTGGCGCCTTGCAGATCATGCTGGACAATGGACAGGACAAGGACTGGTTCGCCTCCTCCTTCATTGTGGTTCTCGCGGTGATTTCGGCCATCGGCTTCGTCGCCTTCATGATTTGGGAGTTGACGGACGAGCACCCGATCGTCGATCTCAGCGTCTTCCGCTTCCGCACCTTCAGTGTGATGGCGATCGCGATGGCGTTCACCATGGCGGCGTTCTTCGCCACCATCGTGCTCATTCCACTGTGGCTGCAAACCAACATGAATTACACCGCCACATCCGCGGGCGAAGTTATGGCCTGGCAGGGCGTGCTGGGCGTGATGGTGGCGCCCATTGCCGCCCTGCTGATCTCGCGCGTCGATCCGCGACTGATGATGTCGGTTGGGCTCGGCCTGCTTGCCGCGATTACTCTGTATCGCACGTCGTTCGCGCAGAACATGACCTACTGGCAGCTGGTCGTGCCGCAGCTGCTCACCGGGATCGGCATGCCGCTGTTTTTCGTGCCCCTGCTGGGACTCTCGGTTGCCGCCGTGCCAGCGGCGCAAACGGCATCCGCCGCCGGGTTGATCAATTTCATTCGCACCATGGCCGGCGCCTTCGGGACCGCGCTCTCCACCACCTTATGGGACAATGCGACGGTGACTGCGCGAGTCGATCTCGCCGGCAAGGTGCAGAATTCGCAATCCGTGCTGGATACCTTGCAGGCGCACGGGCTTTCGCTTCAGCAGGCGATTCAAAATCTGAGTGACATGGTGCAAAGCCAGGCGGTGATGCTGGCAACCAACCGCGTGTTCTTCCTGCTGGCATTGACCATCGCCGCGGTTGCCGCGGGTGTGTGGCTGTCGCCGCGGCCGAAAGCGCCCGTCGCCCTCCCCTCCGGCGGGCATTAGACCCCGCAACAATTTAGAGCATCGTTGCCGGAATAATCCCTCGCGAAAATCGTCATCGTGCTCTTTCGCGGAACTCCGGAACCTGCCCGCACCGCGCGCCGTTGGTCCTTCAGCTTGCCTGCAATCGAGCGGAGGTAGAGTCCAACATGGCACGTCAAAAGATTGTGCGCAGCAGACGCGCGGCGGTGCTTGCTGCAACCGCGTGCATCGCGATACCGGCAATCGCTGCCACCCCGAGCCAGAAGGTTCAAAACGGCGTGCGTGTGGTCACCTACCACTACGACAATCTGCGCACCGGCTGGAACTCCAGCGAAGAAACCCTCACGCCGCGGGCCGTGCGCAGCGGCCAGTTCAAGCTGCTGAAAACCGTCGCACTCGACGATCTGGTGCATGCGCAGCCGCTCTATTTAACAAACGCGCACATCAAGGGCGCCGGCGTGCACGACGTCGTGTACGTGGCCACGGAAAGCAATACGCTGTACGCCATCGATGCGAAGAGCGGCGCGATTTTGCGCAAACACAATTTCGGGCCGTCCGTTCCCT
>JAICVV010000148.1 GCA_025935155.1 Alphaproteobacteria bacterium | reverse complement strand
GCGAGGATCTGAGGCTTCGGTTCAGGAGCGCGGTCCTCATGCGGCGCCTGATTGGGTGCCTGCAGTTGCTCCATCTCGACGGCAGCCTTGGGCTGGGGCGGAATCGATACCAGCTCGCGTGGGCTGGATTGCGGGGCGGCCTGCGGCGGGGCGTCAGCCTCCGCCATCTGCGCATCGGCCGGGTTGGCAGAAGCCGCCACCACCGCAGGCTCGGCGAGGTCGCTCGCCAGTTCCGCGGGCGTCGATTGGCAGGCGGCCACCAGCAGCGGCAAAAGGAGAATCGCCGCCGCCTTTCCCCAGTCGAAATTAGCTCTTTTTTCCGCTCGCTGAACCATTTGAAATCACCTCCGGCAGGCCCGGAACCATGGGCACAAACACCACGGGGATGAGCCGCTTCATGCTCGTTCCCTCGTTTGTCCGGATAATCTTTACCAATTGTTGACAATTGGTTTCCGCCGAGACGGCCTGCCCTACTGGACCTACAAGAATTCCATCCGGCTTCAACTGGTTAACAAGGCTGTCCGGCAGCTCGGGGATGGCGGCGGTGAGGAGGATGCGGTCGAACGGCGCCTGCTCCGGCCAGCCCTGGAAACCGTCGCCGTGGCGGGTGACCACATTGTGCAGCTTCAATTCCCTGAAGCGGGTCTGCGCCGCGCCCAGCAGTGGCTTGTGCCGCTCCACCGTGTAGACCATGCGGCAGAGCTGCGCGAGCACAGCGGCCTGGTAGCCGGAGCCGGTGCCGATCTCCAGCACCCTGTGGTTCGGCTGCACCTCCAGTTCCTGGGTGGAGAGCGCCACCACATAGGGCTGGCTGATAGTCTGGCCGCAGGCGATGGGGAGCGCCGTGTTTTCATAGGCGCTGCTGCCGAACGGTCGATCGACGAACAGTTCGCGCGGGGTGCGTTCGATGGCCGAGAGTACACGCTGGTCGGTGATCCCCTGGCCACGGAGGGCCATGATCAGCGCGATAGCGCGGGTATCGGTCATGCCGGCGACCGTAGCACAACTAACGCTCGCCGGGGCCGATCTGTTCGCGGAGATCCGCCGCTTTATCTTGGTCCTGCGGCTCGAGTTCCGCGGTATTCGCTGCCGAGGGCTGCGCAGGAAATTTCTGATTCAGCGATATCCTGAGCCGCCGCAGCACCTCGAATTCCGTCAGGTTCAGATGCAGCGGCGTGATGGAGATTCGCTTCTCATAAATCGCGCGGAGATCGCTGCCCTGATGCGGATGGCTGCGCGTGCGCTTGAACCCGATCCAGTAATAGGGATTGCGGCGCAGATCGACGCGCCGGTCGACCTTTGCTTCCTGCATGTCGCGCTTGCCCTGCTCGGTGACTTCGATGCCGGTGACATCCTCCGGCTCGCAATCCGGAAAGTTGACGTTCATCAGGACTTCGGCGGGCTCCGGCCAGCCGACTTCGACGAGCCTGCGCACCACATCCGGCCCGTGCGCTTCGCCGCAGTGCCAGCGCACCTTGTAGCCTTCCTCGAAGCCGTAAGACTGCGAGAGCGCAATGGCGCGAATGCCGAGCACGGTGCCTTCCATCGCGCCGGCGATGGTGCCGGAATAGGTGACATCGTCCGCGATATTGGAACCGCGGTTGACGCCTGAGAGCACCAGATCGGGCTTTCTGTCCTTCAACACCTCCGCCACGCCCATTAACACGCAATCGGTCGGCGTACCGGTGAGAGCGAATTTGCGCTCGGCGACCCGGCGGAGGCGAAGCGGCAGCGACAAGGTCAGTGAATGCGAGGCGCCGGATTGTTCCGTTTCCGGCGCCACGACCCACACATCGTCGCTGATCGCGCGCGCGATGTTTTCCGCCACCGTGAGTCCCGGAGAATGAATGCCGTCATCATTGGTGACAAGAATGCGCAAGGGTTTGGATGTGTGAGACATTCAACCAATGCCCTCCCTCTCCCCCTCCGGGGGAGAGGGATACAGGGTGAGGGGGATTTCGGAAATCAGAAGACGGAAGTCAGAAGTCAGAAACGTGCTGTACTCGCATCCGCTTCTGATTTCTGACTTCTGTGTTCTGACTTTTGACGTCCCCCTCACCCCCTGCCCCTCTCCCCCAAAGGGGGCGAGGGGAATCATTGCGCGCCGCATCTCACTGCTTCTCAATCTTCTTCAGGCCGGCCATGTAGGGCAGCAACGCGTCGGGCCCGGCGATGGAGCCGTCCGGGTTCTGGTAGTTCTCCATGATGGCGATGAGCGTGCGGCCGACAGCAAGCCCCGAACCGTTGAGCGTGTGCACGAAGCGCGTGCCTTTTTCGCCTTTCGGACGATAGCGCGCGTTCATGCGGCGGGCCTGGAACTCGCCGCAGTTGGAGCAGGAGGAAATCTCGCGGAAGCGCCCTTGCCCCGGCAGCCACACTTCGATGTCGTAGGTCTTCTTCGCCGCGAATCCCATGTCGCCGGCGCACAAGGTCATCACACGATGGTGCAGGTTGAGGCGCTTGAGCACCGCTTGCGCGCAATCCGTCATGCGCTCGTGCTCTTCCTCGGATTTTTCCGGCGCGGTGACCGATACCAGCTCCACCTTGGAGAACTGGTGCATGCGGATCATGCCGCGCGTGTCGTTGCCCGCCGCACCAGCTTCGGCGCGAAAGCACGGTGTGTAGGCTGTGAAGCGATAAGGGAGCTTCTCTTCATCGAGAATTTCCTCTCGAACATAGTTCGTGAGCGTCACCTCGGCGGTGGGGATAAGGCCGTAGCGGCTTTCGTGGATTCTGTCCGCAAGCGCCGAAGGATCGCCTTCCAGCAATTCGCCGCTGATGGCCCAGAACTGATCGTACTCGAACTTCGGCAATTGCGTGGTGCCGAAGAACGCCGGATCGCGCGCAAGGATCGGCGGTTGGAATTCGGTGTAGCCGAATTCGTTCGTGTGCAGATCGAGCATAAAATTGGCAATGGCGCGTTCGAGGCGCGCCAGGCCGCTGGTGAGATAGACAAACCGCGAGCCGGACACTTTTGCCGCCCGCTCGAAATCCATCATACCGAGCTGCTCGCCCAATTCGTAGTGCTCGCGTGGAGATTGCATATTTGGCGCGTAGCCGAACGCGCGGTCCTTCACTTCCGCATTGTCGTCTTCGCTCCCGCCGTCCGGCACATCCGGTGCCGGCAGATTGTCGATTCCGGCAAGCGTCTCTCTCAGCGCCTCCTGCAATTCGCGCTCGCGGTGTTCGCCCTGCTGAATCTCGTCTTTCAGCCCCGCGACTTCCGCCATTAGCGCCGCGGCCTGAGCTTCATCCTCTTCTGTTGCGCTACCGCGTCGCTGCTTGAGCGCGAGCTTTGCCTTCGCCTGACCGATCAGCTTCGAGGCTTCGTTGCGCCGCGCCTGTGCTGTCTGGAGCCGGGTCACCAGATCGCGCAGTTCCTTGTCACGCGCGAGGATGTCGTCGGCGAGAGCGGGCGCCGTCTCGGCGTAAGCGGGCCTGCGGGCGAGCGCAGCCACCCACGCGTCGCGGTCCCGTCGAATGGCGGCAATATCGTGCACGAACGGCCTCCGATCTCGCGGCCGTCATACAGGGCGGCAACGGACGGTCAAAGTTCCATAGGCGCAAAAAAAACGCGGCGCGCCTCCGCACCGCGTTCTTCAAGTGTGCCGGATACGATCAGTTGCCGCGCGGCGGCGGGTTGTGCGACTCCCACTGCGCCATGCTATGGCGGCTGTCTTCTCTCATGGATTTCCACTCGGATTCGTGCGCACAGAGGCGCTTGGTACCCAGGCGGGAACCGGTCACCGTTTCCGTGCGGCAGACGATCGGGTTTGGATCGGCCTCGGCAGTTGCCGATGGCGCGGGCGCCGCGGCCGGTGCAGCCTGGGCTGCAGGTGCCGTAGTGGAGGCAGGTGCAGCAGCGGGTGTGCTCATTGCAGGTGCCGTGGCGGGCGCGGCTGCGGCCGGATCTGGCGTAGCGGCCGGATCCGCGAGACCGGCAGCGGTGCTGCCCAGAAGAGCAGTGATTGCAAAAGCAGCGATAGAACTAAAGCGCATTTGAAAACCCCTTTGACAGTTCTTTGCCTGTTTCGCGGACCGGAGGCCGGTTGGCAAGTCACATTACCGGCAACGCCATCTTGACTTGCGCGTCACGTTTCCGCGCCGCAGCCCCGGACCCTTTGGCCCCCTACCGCGGACCTACCGTGCCCTGTCCGGCTGTGACCGCTCCAGGTATTTCGCGAACTCCAGCCGCGCTATGGCGCGGTTGTGGACTTCGTCCGGCCCGTCCGCGAGGCGCAGGGTGCGCACTCTGGCGTACATTCGCGCCAGACCGGAATCGGTGGTGACGCCCGCACCACCCCAAGCCTGAATGGCATCGTCGATCACCTTTAGCGCCATGCGCGGTGCCGCCACCTTTATCATGGCGATCTCTGTGCGCGCGACCTTGTTGCCCGCCTTGTCCATCATGTCGGCCGCTTTCAGCGTCAGCAGGCGGCACATGTCGATATCGATGCGCGCCTCGGCGACCCGCTGCTCCCAGACGGAATGATCCGCGATCTTCTTGCCGAAGGCGGTGCGTGAGAGGAGCCGGCGGCACATCTGCTCCAGTGCACGTTCCGCCACGCCGATGGTGCGCATGCAGTGATGGATGCGGCCCGGTCCGAGGCGCCCCTGCGCGATCTCGAACCCGCGGCCTTCGCCGAGGATCATGTTCTCCGCCGGCACCTTCACATTCTCGAATACCAGTTCGCCGTGACCGTGCGGCGCATCGTCGAAGCCGAACACAGGCAGCATACGCGTGAGAGTTACGCCCGGCGTGCCCATCGAGACCAGAATTTGAGATTGCTGGCGATACTTGTCCGCCTCCGGATCCGTTTTGCCCATCACGATCAGGATTTTGCAGCGCGGATCGCCCACGCCGGACGACCACCATTTGCGGCCGTTGATTATATAGTGGCTGCCCTGCCGCTCGATTCGCGTGGAGATATTCGTTGCGTCGGATGAGGCCACATCCGGCTCGGTCATGACGTAAGCGGAACGGATTTCGCCCGCCAGCAACGGCTTCAGCCACTGTTCCTGCTGCGCGGGCGTGCCGTAGCGGTCCAGCACTTCCATATTGCCTGTATCCGGCGCAGAGCAGTTGAACGCTTCCGGCGCGAAGCTCACACCGCCCATAATTTCAGCCAGCGGCGCGTATTCGAGATTGCTTAAGCCCGCGCCATGCTTGCTGCGGGGCAGAAACATGTTCCACAGCCCATGCGCTTTCGCCTTCGCTTTCAGCTCCTCCACAATCGGCACGACGATCCACGGATTTTCATTGTCGCGCGCTTCATTCATCTGCTGCGTGTAGATGGGTTCCGCCGGACAGACGTGCTGCTCCATGAAGTCGCCCACGCGCTTCATCCACTCGCGTTGGCGTGGCGAATAGTCGAAATCCATGTTGCCCTCCGGAGCGGTCGCGAAAACTGTAGTCTGCGGAGCCGGCGTTTGACAGCGGCAGCAACTCCCGGCAAGCACGCGGCATGCTGCTTTGGGCGGGGCTATGCTTGCTAGCGCTGGGGTTTGCCGCGTTCGCTATCGACCGGCAGACGACGCACTTCTTTCATGACCGCGTCGCAGCGCACTGGTTTCGCCGCATTCGCCGCACCACGGATTTCGCCAAAGGGGCGCACTGGCTGGCAGCGGCGATTGTCATCATTGCGCTGGCGTATCTGGCGCGGCTCGCGATGGGCGACGTGTTGTTTCTGGTGCGGTTATGGCGCGCCGCGATCGCATTCCTCGCCTGCCTCGCCGTTTCCAGCGCGATCCTGCACTCCATCAAACTGGTGTGCGGCCGCAGGCGCCCGCG
>JAICVV010000253.1 GCA_025935155.1 Alphaproteobacteria bacterium | reverse complement strand
GCGGATTTTATCGAGCAACTCCATGCGCAATGGCTGGCGGACCCTGAATCGGTTGAGCCGTCCTGGCGCCAGTGGTTTGCGGAACTGGGAAACAAGAGTGCATCGCTGGCAGAAGAGCGGCGGCCGCCATTGAGAGCGCTGCGTTCGGCGCAGGAGGATGCCGAACTGCTGGGCGCGCTCACCGGGCTGTGGCCACCGCGCAAGCGCGATCCTTCGACAGGGGATGCCCGCAGCGCCGCAAAAGATTCCGTGCGCGCCATTCACATGGTGCGCGCCTACCGCGTGCTCGGACACCTCGCCGCCGATCTCGATCCGTTACACCTGAACCCGAAGCCGCATCTGGCGCAGCTCGACCCGAATTTCTACGGCTTCCACGAAAGCGATCTCGACCGGCCCATCTTCATCGACGGCGTGCTGGGGCTTGAAACCGCGACGCCCCACCAGATGGTGAGCATCCTCCAGCGCACTTATTGCGGCCGCATCGGCTACGAGTTCATGCATATCAACGATCCCGAGCAGAAGGATTGGCTGCAGCGCCGCATCGAGGGCCCGGACAAGGAGATTTCCTTCACGCCAGAAGGCAAGCGCTCGATCCTCAACAAGCTGATCGAGGCGGAGGGCTTCGAGAAATTCTGCGCGGTGCGCTTCCTCGGCACCAAGCGGTTCGGGCTGGACGGCGGCGAAGCGATGATCCCCGCCCTTGAACAGATTATCAAACGCGGTGGGCAGCTGGGCGTGAAAGATATCGTGATGGGCATGGCCCATCGCGGGCGGCTGAACGTGCTCGCCAACGTAATGGGCAAGCCGTACCGGCAAATTTTCCACGAATTTCAGGGCGGCGGCGCCGCGCCGCTCGATGTGCAGGGTTCGGGCGATGTGAAGTACCACCTCGGCGCTTCCAGCGACCGCGAGTTCGATGGCGTGCGCGTGCATCTGTCGCTCACCGCCAATCCCTCGCACCTGGAAGCGGAAGACCCCGTGGTGCTCGGCAAGGCGCGCGGCAAGCAATTCCAGCTCGGCGATACGGAAACGCGCGCCAGCGTGCTTCCATTGCTGCTCCATGGCGATGCGGCTTTTGCGGGGCAAGGGGTGGTGGCCGAATGCTTCGCCATGAGCGGCACCAAGGGCTTCCGCACCGGCGGCACCGTGCATTTCATCGTCAACAACCAGATCGGCTTCACGACCAGCCCGGCTTACGCACGCTCCTCGCCCTATCCGTCCGATGTGGCGCTGATGGTGCAGGCGCCGATCTTCCACGTGAACGGAGACGATCCGGAAGCGGTGGTGCATTGTGCCCGCATCGCATCCGAATTCCGCCAGCTATTCCACAAGGACGTGGTGGTCGACATGTTCTGCTACCGCCGCTTCGGTCACAACGAAACCGACGAGCCAGCCTTCACGCAACCGCTGATGTATCGCGCAATTCGCGAACACCCCGGCGTTCTGGAGCTGTATTCAAAGAAGCTGGTTGACGAAGGCACGGTCACGGAAGCGGACGTGCAGGTCATGATCGCGGCGTTCAATGCCAAACTCGATCAGGAATTCGAAGCCGCAAAGTCGCACCGCCCCAACCGCGCCGATTGGCTCGACGGCCGCTGGACGGGCTTCGAAAAGGCGCCGGAAGGCGATCGCCGCGGCGACACTGCAGTAAGCCATGAAGTGCTGCGACGGGTCGGCCGCGCGATCACCACGGTGCCGGAAGGTTTCCATCTCCATCGGACCATCGCGCGCCAGTTGCAGGCGAAAGCGAAGATGCTGGAAACCGGACAGGCGATCGACTGGTCCACCGGCGAAGCGTTGGCATTCGGCTCGCTGCTGGATGAGGATTATCCTGTGCGCCTTTCGGGGCAGGATTCTTCGCGCGGCACCTTCAGCCAGCGTCACGCCGTGCTGATCGATCAGGAAAATGAAGAACGTTACGTGCCGCTGAATCACATTCGCGAAGGGCAAGCCGAGTTCGAAGTGGTGGATTCGCTTCTCTCGGAAGAGGCGGTGGTTGGTTTCGAATACGGCTACTCCTCAGCGGAGCCGAAGGCGCTGGTGCTGTGGGAAGCGCAGTTCGGCGACTTTGCAAACGGCGCGCAGGTCATCATCGATCAGTTCATCGCCTCGGGCGAAATGAAGTGGCTGCGCATGTGCGGATTGGTGATGCTGCTGCCGCACGGCTATGAAGGCCAGGGGCCGGAACATTCCTCCGCGCGGCTGGAGCGGTATCTGCAACTCTGCGCGCAGGACAACATCCAGGTCTGCTATCCCACCACGCCGGCCAATTACTTCCACGTGCTGCGGCGGCAAATCCACCGGCTGTTCCGCAAGCCGCTCATTCTGATGACGCCCAAGTCGCTCCTGCGCAACCGCCGCTGCATCTCCTCCCTTGCGGATATGGGGCCGGGATCCTCTTTCCATCGTGTGTTCCGCGATCAGGCGGAGTGCGTACCCGGCGCCACCACCGTAAAGCTGGTGCCTGATCAAAAAATTGCCCGCGTCATCCTGTGCAGCGGCAAGGTCTATTTCGATCTCATGGACGAGCGCGAGAAGCGCAACGAAAATCGTGTCCAGATGCTGCGGTTGGAGCAGCTCTATCCGTTTCCGGATAAGGTGCTGGCGGAAGAGCTGGCGCGCTTCCCGAATGCGAAAGTGGTCTGGGTGCAGGAAGAGCCACGGAATCAGGGCGCCTGGAGTTTCGTGGCGCCGCGTATTGAAAGTACCCTTGCCGCACTGGGCAGGCCCGCGCGGCTGCCCTATATCGGCCGCCCGGAATATGCTTCCACGGCAGCTGGCCTGATGAGCCAGCATACGGCGGAACTGCAGGCATTCCTGAACGAGGCTTTGAGCCTATGAAAGTTCTCACGCGGAGACGCGGAGGCGCGGTGCATTGGTTCCTCCCCTGCGCAGCGGGGGAGGGGGACCATGCAAAGCATGATGGAGGGGGCGGCAGCTTCTGCTCCCCTCGTCGCCTGCGGCGACACTCCTCCCGTAAACGGGGGGAGAACCTGATATCCCCGGCTCTGCGCCTCGGCGTGCCACACTATTCTCGGACCAGAAGCCGATGAGCATTCAGATCAAGGTGCCCGCGATGGGCGAAAGCGTCACCGAAGCCACGGTGGCGCGCTGGTTCAAGAAGGAAGGCGACGCCGTTTCGCGCGACGAGCCGGTGCTCGAACTTGAAACCGACAAGGTGACGGTGGAAGTGCCCGCGCCAGCGGCCGGCGCCATCGAATCGATCGATGTGAAGGAAGGTTCGACCGTTCAGGTGGGCGCTGTTCTGGGCGCGATCGCGGAGGGCAAGGTGGGCAACGCGACCGCCACGGCCGCCACACGCAATCCCGATGCCGCCGCGCCGAAGGCGGAAGCGGCCGCACCGAAGCCGTCGAACGTAACGGTCATGCCGAGCGTGCGGCGCATTGCGGAGGAGAACGGATTCAATCCCGCGCAGGTCAGCGGCACCGGCAAGGGCGGCCGCGTCACCAAGGGCGACATGCTCGCGGCATTGGAAGCCCGCGCCGCGCAGCGCGCCACGCAGCCCGCTCCCGTTGAAATTCCATCCGGGCCGCGCCCGCGCGCGGATCGCGAAGAGCGGGTGAGGATGAGCCGCCTCAGGCGCACCATCGCCTTGCGCCTGAAGGAATCGCAGAACACGGCTGCGCAGCTCACCACCTTCAACGAGGTGGATATGAGCGACGTCATGCGGCTACGCGCCGAATACAAGGAGAGCTTCGAGAAGAAGCACGGGGTGCGGCTGGGCTTTATGGGTTTTTTCGTAAAGGCCTGCGTCGCCGCGCTGAAGGAGCTGCCCAACGTCAACGCCGAGATCGAAGGCGACGATATCGTTTACAAGAACTATTACGACATCGGCGTGGCGGTTTCGACCGAGCGCGGGCTGGTAGTGCCGGTGGTGCGCGATGCAGATGAGTTGAGCCTCGCGCAGATCGAGGCGGCGATTGCCGATTTCGGCGCGCGTGCGCGCGACGGCAAGCT
>JAICVV010000019.1 GCA_025935155.1 Alphaproteobacteria bacterium | reverse complement strand
TCACTTTCCGCGTTTTTGCG
This sequence comes from Alphaproteobacteria bacterium, assembly GCA_025935155.1. GTDB lineage: Bacteria > Pseudomonadota > Alphaproteobacteria > Micropepsales > Micropepsaceae > Rhizomicrobium. The sequence goes on along the minus strand of JAICVV010000019.1, from coordinate 14,244 downwards.
CAGTTTTGCGATGCGGCGGCGGAACGGACGCTGGAAGTATGGAATCGGCAATAAGCAAAAGCGCACTTTCACCGTTCCCCATCAGGCCGAATCGATTCATGGGCTGCGCATAGGCAGTAACCTGGACACGCTCGCTTGTCTTCAGGGCAAACGTTGCATCGGCATACTCCTTAGGAACGAGCACGTTCAGGGCGACTGCAGCACCGTCCATCAACGATATGCGTACAAAGCCCTGCTGATATTCAGGAGGCAAATCGATCATTGTGGGCGTCGGCCCAATGTAGTTGGCCATGAACCGAACGGTCTTGTCCGCATAATCGTCTGCAAAGGCAGGCGAGATTAGCTTCTGAAGCGGCGCATCCACAGGCAGAGTGGAACCTTGTGCCGGCGGAGGCGGCGCCGAGGGTACGGCGCAGCCCGAGAACGCGAGAAGAGAAATCAGAATTGCCGCACTGCCATATCCGATCCGGTTCATTTCGAGGCTCTTTTCACGTTGATGATTGCTACAGTATCGAGGCGTCTTCTCTAATCGCTTCATCGTCAGGCAGGAGCGGCCGTAAGCGCGGCGCCACAGTTCTTGCAGAACTTGCCCGTAGATTCGTTTGCCGTTGTGCATGCCGCGCAATTCGTCAGGGCCGGCGAAGGCGTTGGCGTGCTAACAGGCACCGTGCCGGTTGCGATGGTCCCCAACGAAACCGCATTGCCGGGATGGGCGCCGGGTACGTTCGAAACCTGCACCACGTTGGTGATCATGGTCTTGCGGCGTCCGAAAACGCCTACGCCCATCATGATCGCGCCTCCGATCATCATCGGCACCCCGATAATTGCCCCAATGATCGTCAGAGAAAAGAGCAATCCCAAGAACATCAAGACCGCGCCTGCAATTGCCAATCCCATGTGATGTCCCCTCAGTTCAATTTCGATTCGCCGCTAATGCCCGTGGTGCCTTCCGCCGCCGTTGTTGCCGCCGCCACTGTTGAAGTGCGGCGCTGCTGCGCGTTGACCTCCGAAACCGTTCCCGCCACCGAAGCTGCGTCCGCCGCTACCAAAAGCGTTGCCGGCTCCGAACGCGCGGTTGCCGCCGCCAAATCCGCTGCCACCCTGCCGTGCAAAGCCATTTTGACCGCCAAAGCCGGCGGAGCGGCCAAAGCCGCCATTACCGGATCGGCCGAAGCCGCCGCCGGCAGCACCGCCGCGTGCAAAGCCTTGGCCTCGCGAAAAGCCACCAGCCGCACCATTGCTTCGCGCAAAACCCTGGCCTCGCGAAAAGCCGCTGCCATTGCCTCCGCGAGCAAAGCCGTTGGAACGCGAAAACGTGCTGCGGGAAGACATCCCGGAACGGCCGAAGCCTCCTTCGCGCCCGGACGAACGCGCGAACGAGTGAGCGCCACGCGTGGCCACCTCGCGATGGCCGAAGCCATGCGTTGCCATCCGATGCTCGTGCATCGCCGACGGTCCATGAATGTGCCCGCCGCCATGCACACCGAGATGCGGCGCATGACCGGCACGATGCTCGTGTGAGGCAATGCGCAGGCCTCCATGTGCGGACGTCTTCGGCACATGGTGGTGCATGATATTGTGGCCGTGGCTGACGGGCAGGCGCCGGTGGAACGCCGCCGCGAAGCGCCGCGGCTCGAAGCTGCGATCCACGATACCGCCGCGGAATATGCCATAACGTGTCCAGCCGGGAATATGATCGATAAATCGCCCATACACAGCCGGCTCAACGAAATAGGCGTCCAGATTCTCCGCAAGGAGATCCCCAACCGTGACGAAAGACCAAAGATTGTAGAAATCCTCCGCGGTCATATCGGCGTACCAGTTGCGATAGCCGTACCAGTTCGCCCAGTCGTCCGCGTAATCGCCTTCGCCATCGTAATCGTTCGGAGGCATCGGCATCCAGCCGACATGCCCCTCGCCGCCGCGCCACACCACCCACGATGGCGCCCAGGTGTAATCCGGCACCCACATCCAACGGTACGCGGGATCGGGATCGTAGGCCCAGCGGCCATAGTGATCGACGATGTCGCCTGCATCGTTGTTCGCTACCCACGTCATGCCGTATTCGTCGTTGTTCTCCCAATGGCCGTCACGATACGGGCGAAAGTCTGCTGGCTCTGCTTTCGGGCGCCACACCTGGCCCCAACGCGGGTGATCGACCCATTCGCCGTAGGGCGAGAGCTGGTCGTGGAAGTACTGGAAGCTGATCTTGTCGTCGCCGGAGGTGTCATCCGTATCGTCCGCCACAGTTGTGGCTGTGGCCGGCGTTGTTGTTGTTGGGGTATTCGCTGCCATCTGTGTCGCCGGCGCCGGGCTGCTTCCACCGCCCACGTTCTGAAGCTGCCCGCCGAGCAATGCGTAGCTGACCGTCGTGAGTTGCGGCGGTGTACCCTGATTTTCGCGAATCTGGATGGCACCGCTGCCGATGCTGTAGGATTGCACCACGCTCGATCCGGCGTTCGATAAATCTGCCGTCGCAAGCCGGGTGAGTTTCCCATCCTGCATGCCGTACACAAACAGCACCTGCGAGGTGCTGCCGCCGCTGTTGCAACTGCCAACGAACACGGCTTTTTCCCCGGCATCCTGATTGGTCTGGCCGGAGACATCGCCGTATTTCACGTCGCCCACCAGCTCGAACTGGTATTTGCCGAGCTGATAAGCGCCATCGTGCAGCGGGATCGTGGTGACCGCCGCGGACGTCAGATCGGGATCGGCGCAGGCCGTGCCGAAGATTTCGACCGGTCCATTGCGGAAATCAGCATGACGGATGTCGTGCTGTGTATTCCAGTAGTAGACCCCGCCGGCGCCGAGCAGCACGATTCCCACGCCTGCAGCGGCGCCGATCAGATTGCGATTGATTGCCATATCTTCCCCCAACCCGCTTTTCGCGGTGCTTAATGTGTCACCGCGGACACCTTGCCCCTCGTGAACACCACCTTGTCTTCGCCGTAATTCCAGATTTCGCGTGACTTGCCTTTCGGATTGCGCGCGATCGGCGCGCCCCAGGCCAGCTGCACCTCTTCCTCGTTCATGCCGATATCGATGTGCCCTTGCGCAACCATGTCCCCCTGGCGCTTGCCGTAACGCGCTTCAAGAAATCTGGGATCGGGTGCAGTTTGCTGCGGTTGCGCTTCAGCATTGCCGGACAGGTAAGGATTTGGCTGCTCTATTCCGGTGAGCCCTTCCGTCAGGCCTGCGATTGCGCCCTTGCCCATGGCATCGAGCAGGGTATCGCCGCCCGGATTGGCTGCGCACGAACCGAGGAGCATCGCAATCAGCACACAAACAAATCTCTCTATCCCGCGCATTGGCGCCAGCCGCTCAGTGGGTCACTGCCGAGACTTTGCCGTGAACGAACACGACACTGTCTGTCCCGTAGCTCCAGGTCTCGCGCGCCCTGCTCTGGGCGCTCTTGCCGGCAGGATCGCCCCACGCCAGCACGACTTCTTCCGGCCGCATGCCGATGCCGATCTGCCCTTGCATGATGAGATCGGTGTCGTGCTTGCCGAACCGGCCCAGAAGATAGGCGCGGCGTTCCGCCGGATCGCCAGAACCCTCCGGCTGCTGCAGCGCCGCCTCTTGCTGCTCCGGCGGTTGCGACTGCGCCTGCTGGATCATCTGCTGACATTGCGCAATGTAGGGCGTCACCCGCGGATCGGTTGCCAGCACCCCCTGCTGCGCAAGATCGGATGGATTCATGTTGAACTGGCTGGCGAGGCAGTCCTGCGTCTGCTGGTCCACCTTTTGCCAGCTGCTGAGCACAACGGCGTTGCCCATCGCGTTCAGGAAGGCGCCGAGAATGTTGCTGCCATCCGCCTGCGCCGCCGTCGCGAAGCAGATCGCAAAGCAGCCGCCAAGTAATGCCCGCCCGAGCCACGGGCGATGCGCACGCAAGGTTTCCATGCGAGCAGTCCCCCAACCATTTTTTTGACTAAAGACCTGATAAAGTTGGCGAAATCGCCAAGCCCCAACGCCAGGTTCTGTTCTGTTACGACAACTTTAGTAAAAAGATATGTTCTTGTGAAGAGCAATTCTACTTAAGGTTACTATAGGTGAAGGTGTCTGGCTTTCCTGCTCTTTGGCCCAGATTTTCCAGCATGCTCCTTTCGTTATTTCTGGCCGGATTTCTGGCGGCGGCCGGATCGGACCGGGCCGAAGACAGGCTTTGGCGGCTGTATGAAAAGCGGGACTTCTTTTCGCTACAGCACGATTTGACGGCAGCTTCGCGGGCGGATTCGGCACGGTTGCGATTCCTTCGCGCACAGACGGATGCAGCGTTCGGACTCTACGAAGAGTCCAGCCGGATTTTGCGCGGCCTATTGCAGACGAAATTACTGGACGGGCCATTGGAGCGTACCGCCTGCGAGCGGCTGATGCTGAACGAGCGTGCGCTGTTCCATTATCGCGCCGCGCTGGCCGCCATTGCGCCCATTAAGCAGAACACAAGTTTGCGAAATCGCGCGAAGCTGCTTCTGGCGCTGCAGGATGTGCCGCGCGAATTGTCCAGCGTATCGGGTCCGGTGACCTTGCGTCCCGATCGTTTTGGCGCCGTGCAGGCGCTGGTGAATGGCGCGGCGCTGCATCTGGGCATCGACACGGCGGCAAACTTATCAGTTCTCTCGCGCTCCGCAGCGCGGCGAGCCGGTCTGCGCATCAGGCCGGCCGGTTATCGTGTCCGTCTTGCAAATGGCGCAGCTGTCGCTGCTGACGTTGCCGTGGCCCAATTGGGGCTTGGGGCTGCAGCTGAGCTTTCCAACGTCGTGTTCCTGGTGTTGCCGGATTCCGCTTTGCGTATCGGCACCCGAACGATGGATGGACTGATCGGCCTACCGGAGTTGTCGCAGCTTGGCGGCATTCAGTTCCGAGGGGATGGCGCCATTGTGCTGAACGCTTCACCTGCAGCGAAAATCACAGAACCGATTGCGCTGATAGAAGGCGATCCTGTCGTGCAAGCGATGCGTGGCCCGGAACGGATTCTCTGCCGCATCGATACGGGATCGAACCGGACGGTGCTTTACGGAAAATCCCGCACCCGCATGGCGGCCTCGTTCACTATTGCGGGACGTACGATTCACCTTCGGCATCCGGTATGGCGGCCCAGCGCCAATCAGCCGTTTGTGACCTGCAGCCTCGGCCGCGACGCGCTACGCCAAATCGAGCCCTACAAGCTCAACCTCCGCACCATGCAGCTCAGGTTGAACTAACGCAGGAAGACGCGAACTTCGCTGCTGCGGATCGAAGGATCGGTGGCGGACGAAATATCCATTCGCGCTGCAGGCACGCCCATTTCTGTCATGGTCTTCATCACATCCTGCGCGTGCTTGCGCGCATCGTTTTGGGCGGTCTGCACCGCAGCCGCCGTTCCGCGAGTCGGCGAAATGCCGACCACATTGAACGATGCGCTCGGTTGAGCTTGCAAGGCCTGCGACAGCGCGGCGTAGAGCGATTTCTGATAATTGGTATTGGCGCGCGCGAACTTGATCGACACGATCGGCTCGCCGGGAGCCGGGGCCGCACCTGCCGGAGCGGGTGCCGCGGCGGCAACACGCGGCGCAGATGCGCCCGTTGCGTAAAGGTCGCCCGATTTGATGCTGGTTGCGAGCTGCGCCAGCCGGCCGCGCTCGTTCGACAAGGTTGCCGTCTGCCGCCGCAGATCGGATGAGGCGTCGCGCGCGAGACGGTCCAGCACGACCACGATCTGGTTGGCTTCATCTTCCAGCACCGTTAGCTGGCGGTGGTCTTCATCCACAGCGCCAGGCATCTCCAGTGTCTGCTGAATCTGGGCGACTGTGCCGCGCACGCGCGTGGCTTCGCCATTAATTTGCGCAATCAGCGTGTTGAGCGCGTTGATGTTCGCGGTCAGCTGATCGAGCGCGCCCTGCGCCGTGTTCCACTGCGCCACCAGTTCGGGATTTCCGCGCGTGGTGCCGATCTGCAGCCGCGCGGAGATTTGCGCCTGCGCCTGATAATAGGCGGCGAGCTGTTGTGCGCTCGAACCCCGCAACGTGGCGTACTGCATTCCTGCGCCGACGGTTCGCGTGGAGGCATCCTGCAGGCTCGCGCGGATTCCCACGACGGTTTGATTGACGGCGGTGCCGGTGTTGGCCCCTGGAACGATGGTGACCGCTGCGACACCGGAGGAACGGGGGGCCGCAACAGGTGGGGGCGGCGCGGTGGCCACGGCAGCTTCGCCTGCTTCAACCGGAGCAGCCGCAACGGGAGCCGGAGCTTCAACCGGAGCCGCCGCCGGTTCGCTTCCGCCCGGCTCGGTGGATGGCAGAGTGCCGGGCATGGATCCGGCCGCTGCTTCCTCGTCCGGAGGCGGAGGCGGTGCAGAGGCGGCAGCGCCGCCGGCAGCTACGGGCGAGGCTGGAGCCGAAGCATCGGGGGACTCTGCCGCCCCCTCTTCAGGGGCAGGCGTGGTGCTGGGTTCGGCGGCGGGCGCGGCATGGCCGAACAGCGATTCATCGACGCTGGCGCAGCCGGAAACAGTCAGGCCTACGCACAAAGCCGCCGCAACAAGAAATGCCCGCATCTGCAACTCCGCTTTGGCGATTGCCGCCCCATCTGCGCCTGGCGCAGCTCACGGCGTAAACCAGAGGTTCGCAAGGTAAACAGCCCAGCGGCGGCAGTCATATCCATGCGATTACAAGCGGACAAGGGCAGCGCATGCGGGCAGGCAACGCATTTTGCCCCCACGAGAAACCAGCGTCCATCACGCCGGATGAGCCTTGCCAATGGCGGCCGCCATCCCTAGGTTCTGCGGCCCCGCGCACCCGTAGCTCAGCTGGATAGAGCACCAGACTACGAATCTGGGGGTCAGGAGTTCGAATCTCTTCGGGTGCGCCACTCACTCTTCCTCCCACATGTGAGCGCAATGGCACTGCTTGGCGCGGCGGCAACGCCACGATGTCTTGCACAATCTTTGGACATCAGGGCAACAGTGCCGTGCAACTTGGCGTCGTGCAGGACGATCTCAATCTTGCCGCGGTCCTGGACCATGCTGTTGAAGCGGGAGAACATCCGGCGGAGTCTCGAAGCTGCGTCGGTGACCGCGGGCGGCGGAAGGTGTCGATACAGCCCGGACAAAATTTCCGCCGCTCAGCTTTTTGGAACGCCTGCTGTAGTTTGTGCTATCGGGAAATTCTGCGAGCGTATTCTGGGCCTTGGCCAAAATTAGCACGCGCTTAACAATATTCGCATAATCTAGTTTGCCTGAAAGACAGAAATAAAATTTTACGCGCCCTTAACAGGCGCCAGCCCATCTTTCGCCATAAATAACGGTGGGCTTACGGCAATGGCGAAAGATGCCGCGGATCGCACGCATCCGGTCAGTCCGCGTGAACATTCAAGTCCGCCGCTCCAGGCACGGACGTGCCGCACGCTGCGCGCACTGGTGCGGCGGTTCAGCGCCGACGAGTCCGGAAATTATGCGATCATCACAGCCGTGGCGATGCCTGTGCTCGTCGGCATGGCCGCCTACGGGACGGAAGAGGGCATGCTGCTGCATACGCAAAAAAATCTGCAGCATGCAGCGGACTCCGCGGCAATGAGTGCCGCCGTCGCCGTGAGCGGCGGGGCCAACGACAATGGCAAGGCGCAAGCAAAGGCGGTTGCAGCGTCCTATGGTTTCGTGAGCGGGCAGGACCAAACGGTTGTCGCGCTCAACTCTCCCCCTACGTCCGGTCCGAACAAAAACAACCCTGGCGCAATCGAAGTCATTGTCACGCAGGCCAAGCCCCGGCTCTTCACCGGCGTCTGGGGATCGACGCCGTATATCGTGAGAGCGCGCGCCGTGGCCGTTCCGCAGGGGCAGCCTTGCGTCCTGGCGTTGAACCCCATCGCAGCAGGCGCCTACAGCGAGCAGGGCTCCGTGACCGTGAACCTGGTCAAGTGCGCCGTCATAGACGATTCTGCCAATAGTTCTTCGGCGCTCAATGTCGGCGGTTCTTCGCGCCTGTCGACCTCCTTCGTGGGAGTGGTAGGGGCGGTTTCCGGCAATAACGGAATCACCGCAACGAACGGGATTGTGACCGGCTACCGGTCCGTTCCCGATCCCTATGCCGACGTCAATTACCCGTCGTATAGCGGCTGCGACCAGCACAACTATTCGACGAACAAGGACGTCACCATTTCGCCCGGCGTCTATTGCGGCGGGATCGCTATCAAATCGCAGGCGCATCTCAGCCTCAATCCGGGAATTTACTATCTGGATAGCGGCAGCCTTTCGATGACCGGCCAGAGTTCGCTGACCGGGACGGGTGTAACGCTCGTCTTCACCTCGTCTTCGGGTTCCAGTTACGCCAATGCGAGCATTACAGGCGGAGCGTCGATCAACCTTTCGGCTCCGGCCACGGGTCCGACGGCAGGCATCGTTGCATTCGGAGACCGCCACATGCCGATCAGCACCAGCTTCAAGTTTGCCGGCGGCGACTCGCAGGTCTTTACCGGTGCTGTCTATGTATCCAAGGGCGCGTTGCAGTGGGCCGGCAATTCGAGCGCCAACCAGCCCTGCACACAGATCGTTGCTGACACAATCCAGATGGTCGGGAACAGCAGCCTGCAGGTGAACTGCGCTGGCTTCGGCATCAAGGCGATTACCACGCCTGCAACTTTGTTGGAGTAGGAACGGTGTACGAGATTCCCATGGGAATAATGGCGCTTCCAAAGAACGTGGCCGCCCGTTGCCTCAGCTTCGTTCTCAAGGCGCGGCGGAATATCGACGGTGTGACCGCAATCGAGTTTGCAATGATTGCACCGATATTGATCGGCCTCGCGATCGCTACCGTCGATCTCGGCCTCGGGGTGTATACCGACACCCAGCTTGCGAATGCCGCCCATTCGGGCGCGTCCTATGCGGTGCAATACAGCTACGATCCGAACGCGATGACCGCGGCGGCTCAAGCATCGACCAGCCTGAAAAATGTGACCGTCACGAGTGCAGAGTTTTGCGGCTGTCCCACCGCAACAGGCGTTACCGCCACGTCGTGCACGTCCACATGCAGCGACGGTCTCAGCGCCGGCACCTTCGCCCAGGTAACTGCAACCAAGCAGTACGCAACTCTGCTGGCCTACCCGGGAATTCCCGCCACGATCAACTTGAGCAAACAGGCGACGGTGAGGATCCAATAACGATGCGCCGCAATCTTCTGAAGAATCGCAGGGGTACCAGTGCCATAGAGTTCGGCATGACTGCGCCGATTTTCATAATCCTGGTCTGGGGCATTATCGATGCCGGTCTTGCGCTCTGGACCCAGTTCGGCCTGGAAAACGGCGTCGAGGCGGCGGCCCGCTGCGCGGTGGTCACGCCCACCACCTGCCCGTCTGCATCCAGTATCCAATCTTACGCCGCGACCAATTCGCTCGGCATCAGCGTGCCGGCCAGCATCTTCACCTTTGCGGTTGCGCCTTGCGGAGACCAGGTCAGCGCGTCCTACCCATACGCATTTTTCAGCCGGTATTTCGGCGCGCCTTCGGTCATTCTCACCGCGACCTCCTGCTTTCCGGATGCCAGGCGCTCAGGCGGCTCTGCCGGGTGAAATTCCACCGCATTAAGGGCTGCGTTGCCGAATGCGCCGTGTTTGCGATCATGGCAGCGGCTGCCGGCGTGACTGGCTATGTTCTCTCCGGCTATTCCACGATGACTATCTGGGCGTGGCCGCTGCGGGTGCCGCATTGTTGGGAGCGGCGGCATTGGAAACAGGCTGATCGGGGGGAGGGCTGGTCAGTTTTTTGAACGCCTTTGCTTCCTCAGGATCGTGCTTTTCCAGGTAGGCTTCGGTCTTTCTTATGGACTTCTGCCCTTCTTCGAACACGCTTTGCATGAGCGCGAGGCGTTCGCGGCAGGCGGGCGTAAGTTGCGCTTTGTGCTCGGCAAGGCAAGCGAGCCGGCGGCCAAATCCGACGGGAACACCAGCGCAAAATTTCTGTACTGCCGATATGCATGGGGCAGGGCCCGGCCCTTTCGGCGGTGGCCCGGCGTAGGCGGCTACGCAAGACGTCAACAAAAGGCAGATCGTCGCTATTCTGGTCATTGCTATCCCATCTTTCCTGCGACTATAGCGGCCGCCATGAGAAGTGCCAAGATTTGCGCATGCGCTGTGCTTTGCACACGGCGGCGGCGCGGAGGTGCTCTGCTGGACACATCTCCCGTGCGCCGTTACTAAGCTGGCGTTGGGCTGGTTGGATTGACCTCTCGAAATCGGCGCCGATTTAGCGTTTCAAGGGTGTCGCGCGCATGGAACAGGTCCGTACATTCAACGATGCCGGCTCTCTCTGGAACGGGATCGCCAGCGCGGCGCATTGTCTGGAGAGCGATCCCAATGAGGCCGAACGGCAGATCCAGGAGATTTTGAAGCTCGCTCCGGGGCAGCAGCAGGCGCTCCAGTTGCTGGTCGATGGACGCCGCGCGCGGGGCGATCTTGCCGGCGCCCGCGTCATGCTGGAATCGATGATCTCGGAGACGCCGCGTTTGGCGACGCTCCATTTCGAACTCGCGTTACTGCTGGCCGACATGGGCGAACAGGAAGCAGCTCTCCGCTCGCTCTCTTGCGTAATCGCTCTGGAGCCAAAGCATGCGCAGGCCTGGCGGGTTTTGGGAGATCTCCTGGCCGCGAGCGGCAACATGCCGGGGGCGGCCGATGCGTTCGCCCAGCAATTCGCCTCATCCGCCAGCGATCTCATGACGCTCGAACAAGTGAGTGCACTTGAAACGGATCAGGCTGAAATCGCAGAAAACGTGATGCGGGATTACCTGAACGTCTTTTCGACCGATCTGCACGCGTTGGAGCTTCTGGGCAAACTGCATATGCGGGCCGGTCACTTCGAAACCGCCGAAGAGCTGTTCAAGCGCACGCTCGAGATTGCTCCGCCCTTTCAGAGTGGCCGTGTGAACTACATTTCGAGCCTGCGGCAGCAGCTCAAGCCGGACGAGGAACTTCGCCAGCTCGACATTCTTTTGGAGGACGATCCAGACAATCGGGAATATCGCCGGCTGAAGGCGCAGGCGCTCTCCGCTTCGGGCCAAGCCGAGGAGGCAATTCGCTCCTGTGAAGACCTGTTGCGCACGGAAGCGGAATGGCCCGAACTCTGGCTGACCTATGCGCATGTATTGAGGGTCGCTGGCCGGCAAGGTCCGTGCGTAGCCGCCTATCGAAAGGTCCTGGAGCTCGATTCCCGCCGCACCGAAGCATGGTGGGGCCTTGCGAACCTCAGAACCTTCCACTTTAGCCCCGCCGATCTGCAGGACATGCGCAGTGGGCTGGTCCGGGACGGCTCGAGTGAGGGACAACAAGAATATCTGCACTTTGCGCTTGGCAAAGCGCTTGAAGACCTTCGCCAGTACGACGAATCGTTCGCGCATTATCAGCGCGGCAACGCCCTTATCCGCCTCGGAAATCCCTACGATTTCGCAAGCATTTCGGAAGGCATCGCGCGCGAGAAGAGCCGCTTTACCGCCGCCTTCTTTGACAGTCCTGCGGATCGGGGCTGCCCGTCCGCCGCCCCGATTTTCATTCTGGGCCTGGCGCGCTCAGGCTCGACTCTCATCGAGCAGATTTTAGCCAGTCATTCGCTTGTCGAAGGGGCCGGTGAACTTCCGTCGCTTGCCGCGATCGTTCGCAGGCTCGAATCGAAAGACGCAGATACCAACGAAGCGGCAGGCGGCTCAGACAACTTCCTGAAAGGCGAGAGTCTGAAGACGCTGGGGGAGGAGTATCTCGAGCGCTGCCGTCCGCATCGCAAGACATCGAAGCCATATTTCACCGACAAGATGCCTACGAACTTTCATCATCTCGGATGGATTTTGGCTATGCTGCCCAACGCCAGGATCATCGATGCGCGCCGCCATCCGCTCGACTGCTGCTTTTCCAACTTCAGGCAGATATTTCCGAGTCTGCAAGGTCCGTCGTACGACCTCGCCGATATGGGCGCTTACTATCTCGGCTATGTGGATTTGCTTGCGCATTTCGACCGTGTGCTGCCCGGCCGCGTTCATCGCGTGATCTATGAAAATCTGGTGCAGGATCCGGAACGCGAAATAGGCCGGCTGCTGGATCATTGTGGCCTGCCCTTCGAGGAGAGCTGTCTGCGGTTCCATGCGACGGAACGTGGCATTCGCACCATCAGCTCGGAACAGGTCAGGCAGCCAATCTATAAAGATTCGCTTGGGCAATGGCGAAACTACGAACGATGGCTCCGGCCGCTTGAGGTGGCACTCGGAGCGGTGGTGAACGCCTACCCAGCCGTGCCGGGTCTAATTTAGGAAAGTTCCATGCACGGGTCCGTTCCGGTTCAACAGGACAGTCTCTCGGCAACCTTGACGGCGGCGGCAGCATTGCTCGCCACCGACCCCGAGAGCGCGGCCACGGCGGCTAGCGAAATCCTCGACGTCTACCCCGGTCAACCGCAGGCGCTGCTCCTGCTGATGAGCGGCATCTGCCTGATCGGAGCGATAGAAGGCGCGCGATCGCTTATTGAATGGATGGCCGACGAGTATCCCAATGTCGCCTCTGTTCACTATGAGCTTGGCCTCTTGCTCGGACGGCTCGATGCAAACGACCAAGCCATCGATCGCCTGTCGCGCGCTGTGGCGCTGGAGCCAAATCATCCTGCGGCGTGGCGGGAATTGGGTCATCGGCTGGCGCAAAAGGGCGATGTGGCCGGCGCGCAGAAGGCCTATGTCCAGCACACGCGGCTATCGTTGCGAGAACTCAAGCTGATCGAAGATGCTGCGGGCGGCGCCGAAGACGTCAAAACGGAGAACATGCTGCGGCAATGGATCGAGGTTAGCCCGACCGATGTCCTTGCCCGCCGGATGTTGGGGGAGCTGGTGCTGCGGATGGGGCGCCTGCGGGAGGCCGAGTTGGCGCTCAAGGAGGCGTTGGAACTCGCGCCGGACTGTGATGCAACGCGCTACTTCTACTGCATGGCTCTCACGGAACGGATGGACTGGAAGGCAGCGAACGCCGAGCTGCAGATTCTCCTGAAGAAACATCCCGGCGATCCACACCTCGAAAGTCTGCTTGTCGGCAATCTCGCGATGCGCGGCGAGCGCGAGGAAGCGCTTCGCCTGCTCGAAAAGCTTCGTCCCCAGACGATCGACGATCGGGTTGTCTGGGTCAATTACGCGCTTGGAGCGCGAACCCTCGGGCTCGATACGCAGATCGTCATCGATGCTTACCGCAAATGTCTCGAACTGGACCCAAGCTATGGCGCGGCATGGTGGGGATTGGCAGATCTGAAGACCTACCGCTTCACGCCGGCGGATATCGCCACAATGCGCGGTCAGCTCGATCGCAGCGGCCTCTCCGACAGTTTGCGCTGCCATCTCGAGTTTGCCCTGGGCGCCGCGCTCGAAAGCGAGGGCGCTTATGCAGAATCCTTTGAGCATTACCAGAAGGGCAACGGGCTCCGGCGGCCCTACATCAAGTACAATGCGGATTTGCTCCACAACGACATAATGCGGGCCAAAGAATTCTTTACACCGGAATTCTTTGCGCCGCGAAAAAACACGGGCTGCCCAGGGCCGGACCCCATCTTTATCGTGGGAATGGCGCGTGCCGGATCGACCCTTGTGGAGCAGATACTTGCCAGCCATTCCCAGGTCGAAGGCACGATGGAATTGCCCGATCTTGGGGATATGGTCGGCGAGCTTGCCGCGAAATACCCGGAGAGGTCCTTCCCCGACCTCCTGTCGGATCTCGACGACACTGCATTGCGGCGGCTCGGGGAGGAATATCTCGAGCGCACACGGTATCAAAGAAAGCTGGGCCGTCCTTTTTTCACCGACAAAGGGGGCAACAACTTCGTATACACCGGCCTGATTCAGGTCATATTGCCCAATGCCAAGATCGTCGATGCGCGCCGGCATCCGCTGGCCTGCGGCTTCTCCTGCTACAAGCAGGCCTTCGCGCCCGGCGCTCTGCTCATGGCATACGATCAGACAGAAATCGCGCGGTATTATCGCGACTATGTCGAGGTGATGGACCACTTCGACCGGGTGCTTCCCGGCCGCGTGCATCGGGTCATCCACGAGCATCTGTTAGGCGATCCGGAAACGGAAATCCGCCGGCTGCTCGAATATTGCGGGCTTCCTTTCGAGGAAACTTGCCTGCGTTCTCACGAAACCGAACGCAGCATTCGCACCTCAAGTTCCGAGCAGGTCCGGCAGCCGATCCAGAAGAAGAAAGTGGAAGCGTGGCAGCACTACGATGCCTGGCTTCAGCCCATGAAAGACGTGCTCGG
>JAICVV010000246.1 GCA_025935155.1 Alphaproteobacteria bacterium | reverse complement strand
TCCACCATGCTGACGCGAACACGCTCTCGCGTGCTTCGCTGCATGGTCCCCCTCCCCCGCTGTGCGGGGGAGGAACCAAAAGGCGCGACGGTTGCGAGCATGCGAATCATTCCGCTGCCATCCTGAGCCCACACACGTCATTCGCCTTCGCGGTGTCGAACCAGAACTGCTTCATGTCCCAGGCGCCGGTGGGGCAGCGCTCGGCGCACAGCCCGCAATGCAGGCAGACGTCTTCGTCCTTGACCATGACGCGGCCGGTCTTCAGCCCATCGGCGAGATAGAGATCCTGTGTGAGATTCGGCGCAGGCGCGGTCAAATGGGTGCGTAGCACCGGCTCCGGATCGTTCTGTGTGAAGGTGATGCAATCCATGGGGCAGATGTCGACGCAGGCATCGCACTCGATGCAGAGCTTATCGTCGAACACCGTCTGCACATCGCAGTTCAGGCAGCGTTGCGCTTCCTTGAAGGCCAGCTCGCGGTCGAAGCCGAGCTCCACTTCCACCTTCACATCGCGCAAGGTGAGTTCATTTGGCGCGTGCGGAACCTTGAAGCGCAGGTCAAGCGATATGTCGTTGTCGTACGACCATTCGTGAATGCCCATCTTCTGGCTGAGCAGGTTCACATGCGGGGGCGGACGGTCTGCTTTTACATCCTTGCCGTCCAGCATCAGCGCGATGGAAACCGCGGCTTCATGGCCGTGCGCCACCGCCCAAATGATGTTCTTGGGGCCGAACGCGGAGTCGCCACCAAAGAACACGCGCGGATTGGTGGATTGCATCGTCAGCTCATCGACCTTCGGCATATCCCATTTGTCGAATTCGAGGCCGATGTCGCGCTCGATCCAGGGGAAGGCGTTCTCCTGCCCCACCGCCACCAGCACGTCGTCGCATGCGATGTGCTGATCCGGCTCGCCGGTCGGCA
This sequence comes from Alphaproteobacteria bacterium, assembly GCA_025935155.1. Classification (GTDB taxonomy): domain Bacteria; phylum Pseudomonadota; class Alphaproteobacteria; order Micropepsales; family Micropepsaceae; genus Rhizomicrobium. The sequence goes on along the minus strand of JAICVV010000246.1, from coordinate 3,154 downwards.
CGAGATTGCGGCGGCCTTTGGCGTCGTATTCCGCCTTCACCTTCTCAAACAGCACGCCGGTGAGCTTGCCATTCACATGCGTGAATTCCTTCGGCACCAGGAAGTTGAGGATGGGGATGCCTTCGCGCATCGCATCCTCTTTCTCCCACGGGCTTGCTTTCATCTCCTCGAAGCCGGACCGGACGATCACCTTCACCTCGTCGCCGCCCAAGCGGCGCGAGGTGCGGCAGCAATCCATGGCGGTGTTGCCGCCGCCCAGCACGATGACGCGTTTCCCGATTTTGTCGATGTGGCCGAACGAAACGCTCGACAGCCAGTCGATGCCGATGTGGATGTGTTCTTTCGCTTCTTCCCGCCCGGGGATCGGCAGCTCGCGGCCGCGCGGCGCGCCGCTGCCCACAAAGATCGCGTCGTAATCTTCCGCCAGCAGCGTCTTCAGGCTGTCGATGCGCGTGCCCAGCCGCAGCTCTGGCTGCAGGTCCAGAATGTACTGACACTCTTCGTCCAGTACGCGTTCCGGCAAGCGGAATTTCGGAATCTGCGTGCGCATCATGCCGCCGGCATGCGGGTCGGCATCGTACAGCACGCAGTGGTAGCCGAGCGGCAGCAGATCGCGCGCAACAGTGAGCGACGCCGGCCCCGCGCCGATCAGTGCAATGCGCTTGCCGTTCTTCACCGCTGCCGGCCTCGGCAGGCGCTCGCGCACATCGTCCTTGTTGTCGGCAGCGACGCGCTTCAGCCGGCAGATCGCCACCGGCTCCTTCTCCACCCGGCCGCGCCGGCAGGCGGGCTCACAGGGCCGGTCGCAGGTGCGCCCCAGAATCCCGGGGAACACATTCGACCACCAGTTGATCATGTAGGCGTCGGTGTACCGGCCGGCCGCGATGTAGCGGATGTACTCCGGCACCGGCGTGTGCGCGGGGCATGCCCACTGGCAATCGACGACCTTGTGGAAGTAGTCGGGGTTTCTGACGTCGGTCGGCTTCATGCCGGGGGCCTGGGCGGTGCCGCCTTCAGCCAAATCGAGAGCCATATTCCTTCAATAACTCCAAACACCTAACGCGACGCAAATCCCGCGCGCGCGGCAGCCGAATCGCCCGGATTCCGGCGGTTGCCCCAGCAAGCACCGCATAATAGGGAAAGGCAGACTCGGCGCAACCCAGGGGCTTTGTGGTAGCGGCTCATTTTGAAATTCGGCCGCCTGGAAACAGGTAGAGAAGAACCACGAGCCCAAGCGCCAGCGCGGTCACTGCCACATCGAATGCTACAAGCATCCAGTATCCGACGGGGTTGCGCTGCCTTGTGATCCAAAGGTCCGGTCCACCCCTCAGCGGTATCTTTATCTCTCGTTTTCGGATTGCCTGTGCCGTCCAATACGTAAACAGCGCCGCTAGGACCACAAGCGCGTAAAAGATGCATTGCTGGAGCGCGCGGACGCTCACGCCGCCCTCTTCTTGTACGGACCACGCTTCGCTACAGGCGCTTCCCGAGCCGCAGTTAGACCCGCAACTTCGCTCATATTACGACCCGTGTCCGTCATTCCAGCTGCCGATTCACGCGCATTAGATGGCCCGAAGCGAGAGCCTGACCCCGAGTGCCTTCATGCTTTTTGCGAGCGTATCGAGGGTGGGATTCCCGCCTGGCTGGAGCGCCTTGTAGATCGTCTCCCGGCTCAGCCCTGTTTCGCGCGCAAAGCGTGACGGTCCTACCGCGCGTGCGATGTCGCCGAGGGCGGCCGCAATAAGGCTGGGATCGCCGTCTTCCATCACCGCTTCAAGATAGGCAATGCGCTCCTTGCGGGTCTTGAGATGATTCTGGACGTCGAATTTGGTGGTTTTCATCTAGGCCTCCTTCGCGAGAATCTTCGCGCGCTTGATATCGGCGTCCTGCGATCGCTTGTCGCCGCCGCACAGCATGACGATCAGCACGGCGCCCCGCCTGACGAAGTAGAGCCGATATCCCGGGCCGTAATCGATCCTCGCTTCCGAAATGCCTTCGCCAACCGGCTTCACATCGCCAAGATTGCCGAGTTCAAACCGGCGAAGGCGGGCGACAATGCGGGCCGCGGCATCGCGGTCTTTCAGCTTTGCCAGCCAGGCGGTGAATGCAGGCGACTGCCTGACCTCCAGCATGTGTACTCAATAACACCAAGCTCTTTAGGTTGTCAATTATAATACACAGATGCCCCGTAGCTGGCAGAGCGAGCGTTTGGCGCATAAACACTCGTCCTAAGCGCCGGCCAGCGGATTTGGAGGATTTTGTGGACGTAAGGCTTTCGGACGAGCAGCAGGCCATCGAAGACGGCGTGGCCAAGGTCTGCGCCCAGTTCGGCGACGAATACTGGAGCAAATGCGACCAGGAAGCCCGCTTCCCCGAGGAATTCTACCGCGCCATGGCGGAGGGCGGCTGGCTCGGCATCACCATGCCGGAGGAACTCGGCGGCAGCGGCATGGGCGTCACCGAAGCCGCCATCATGATGCACGCGGTGACGAAAGCCGGCGGCGGGTTCAGCGCGGCTTCGGCCATTCACATCAACCTGTTCGGGCCGCACCCCATCGTGGTGCACGGCACCGAGGAGCAGAAGCGGCGCTGGCTCACGCCGCTGATCGAAGGCCGCGAGAAGGCGGCGTTCGGCGTGACCGAGCCGAATGCGGGGCTGGACACCACGAGCATCGAGACCTTCGCGCGCCGGACCAACGAGGGCTACGTCGTCCGTGGACGGAAGATTTGGACCACCACGGCGCAGGAAGCCGACAAGATCCTGCTGCTGACGCGCACCACGCCGAAGGCGGAGTGCAAAAAGCCGACCGACGGCATGACCCTGTTCTACACCGATCTCGACCGCTCCAAGGTCGAGGTGCGGCGCATCCCGAAGATGGGCCGCGCGGCGGTGGATTCGAACACGGTGTTCATCGACGATCTGTTCGTGCCCGACGAAGACCGCATCGGCGAAGAGGGCCGCGGCTTCCGCTACCTGCTGGATGGGTTGAATCCCGAACGCATTCTCATCGGTTTGGAAGCCGTGGGGCTGGGGCGCAACGCCATCGACCGCGCCGCGACTTACGCGCGCGAGCGCAAAGTGTTCGGCCGCTTCATCGGCCAGAACCAGGGCATCCAGCATCCGTTGGCGGAATGCTGGGCGTATCTCGAAAGC
>JAICVV010000138.1 GCA_025935155.1 Alphaproteobacteria bacterium | reverse complement strand
GTGCGTGATGGTCTGATAGAAGGCGAGCGCCTTCGGGCCGCATTTCAGGTAATCGCGCAGATAGACGAGATAGGACAGGCGCGAGAGCTTGTCCTTTTTCTGCGCAGAGGTCAGGCCCGGCATCGAATCGTCCGTGCCTTCCTGCACGCGGAGGATGTCCGCCCGCGTTTTGGCGTCGAGCGGAGCTTTGGCGAGAAACTCTGGCCATGGAATCGTGCCGCCTTCTTCATCCACGCGCTCGCGTCCGACGACAAGGCGATCGGCGCCGAACGTTTCTTTATCGAAAAAGGTTGCCGGCGCGAGGCCCTTATAGATTTCCCGCCGGTTACATTTTTTGGCGAGTGCAACGGGGTCGATGCCGAGCTCTTCGATCAACCCTTGTGCCACCTTGCTGTACGGATGCGGGCTGTCGATCAGCATAGTGCCGCCGTTCATTAACTCGAGGCGGCCGTTGAGCTGGTATTCATTGCGCTTGGCGTGGCCGCCGAAATCGTCGTGATTTTCCAGGATCAGAATGCGCGCATTCGGCTTGGCGGCACGAAAGAAATGCGCAGCGGAAAGGCCGCTGATGCCGCCGCCGGCGATAACGAGATCGTAAACCGCAGCGTCATCTTCCGGCTTTTCCGCACGGTCCCAGAACGTGCCGTCACGCAGCGAATGGGCCGTCTCGAACGATCCGGGATGGCTGCCGCGCAGCCCGTGCAACAGTGGCGGGTAATATTCCGGTCGATCCTGTGGCGCCCCCGCAGGTGCAGGCGCTGCATGCGCCAGCCCCGAAGAGAGCGCCGCCGCACCAATGGCCACGCCGTTCAGAAAATCGCGCCGGTCGATCGCCCGATCCATGCCGAGATCCCGCTGCTTTCGCTTACCCATTCGAAGAATCCCAGCCTGTTCGGAACGATTATGAAGAGAGTGTAACGGAGGGCAAGGGCTAGGCTTCCGTAATCAACTGGGCGAACATCTTCAGATCGATGTTGCCGCCGGACACCACGCACACAATGGGCCCCTGCCCAGCCTTGCCCGTCAACGCGGCGGCCAACGGCAATGCGCCAGCCCCTTCCGACACAATTCGCGCTTTGTCGGCCATCAGCCGCATTGCCTGCTTTACCTGTGCGAGCGTTACGACGAATGCGCCGTCCACCACCGGTTGCATGCGCTCCCACATGCGCGGGAACACGCTCTTGCCGCCCGCGCCATCGACAAACGAATGCGTCCATCCTGTGAAAACTTGCGGCGATCCCTTTTCGAACGACAGCGCGGCAGGCGCGGCCGTTTCCGGCTCTGCGCCGTAGACCTTTACATGAGGCGCCAGAGCCTTGATGGCACTCCCGAGGCCCGTGACCAGTCCGCCGCCGCCCACGCCGCCGATCACTGCCGCGGCATCCGGTGCATCCTCCATGATTTCGAGCCCGAGGGTTGCATTGCCGGCAATGAAATTGTGGTCGTCGAATGGATGAATGAAGGTGCCGTCGAGACCCGGATAACGGCGGTCCTCCATCGCCTGCCAGGCGACATCGAACGGCACCACGATCAGCCTCGCGCCCAGCGCTTCCATGCGCTGCTTTTTCGGGGCAGCGGCCTTGTCGATCACCACCACGGTGCAGGGCACGCCCGCTTTTCGCGCGGCGTAAGCCACGCCCTGCCCCGCATTGCCGGCGCTGATGGTCCACACGCCACGGCTGCGCTCGGCCTCGGACAGCATGGCCACGGCATTGGCGGCACCGCGCAGTTTGTAGGCATTGATCGGCTGCAGGTTTTCCAGCTTGAGGCGGACATCGGGATAACCGCTACCCAGCTCCAGACGAACCAGCGGCGTGCGGATAATGGTGCCGGCGATGCGCTCGCGCGCGGCGCGGATTTCCTCAAGCGTAACGCGACGGACGGGTTCTAGCATTGCAAGATCGCCGGTATCGGGCCTGAAACGGCCGCTGAAACCTGCTAATAGCAGCCTTGGGGAATCGCACCAACGGTGATCGGAATGCGCTGCCGCTCTTCTGCCGTTCTCGCCCTAACTGGTGCTCTGGCCGCGGGGAGCGCATGGGCTGCCGGATCTGGGACTGGCGATCCGGTGTGGGCCGCGGCGCAGGCGGCACGGCCCCAGCAGCTCGATTTGCTCCACACAATGGTAAACATCGATTCTGGCACCGGCGATGTGGAAGGCGGCCACAAAATCGCGGCGCTTTTGGTCCCTCAGCTCAAGGCACTGGGCGCGCAGGTGGAAAAGGTGCCGGCGGAAGCGCCGGATTTGCCGGACAACGTCGTCGCCACCGTGACCGGCACCGGCCGCGCCCGTATTCTGATGATCGGCCACATGGATACGGTCTTTGGGCCAGGAACGGCGGCGGGGCGGCCCTATTCTGTGGAGGGAGATCGCGCACATGGGCCGGGTGTTGGAGATGAAAAAGGTGGCGTGGTCGAGGGACTGTATGCGCTGAAGCTGCTGCACGATCTCGGCTTCCACAATTTCGCGCGCATCACGTTTCTCATCGAAACCAGCGAGGAGCGTGGCTCGCCGGGCACGAAAAATCTGATTCACAAGCTACTGGCCGACAGCGATGTCGAACTCAATCTTGAGCCCGGCGATCCGCCGGATGTCATCACGGTCTGGCGCAAGGGTTCCGTCACATTCCACATTGACGTGAAGGGCAAGGCTGCGCACGCCGGCATCAACCCTCAGGATGGGCACAATGCGGCTGTGGAGTTGATTCACCAGCTGTTAAAGCTGGAGCCGCTGCCGCATTCCGGGCCGGATGTGACCGTGAACACCACCGTCATTCGCGCCGGTACGCGGGCCAACATTATTCCCGATGCGGCCGAGGCGCAGGTGAATGTACGTGTGCGCAACGCTGCCGACTTCGATCACATCCAAGGAATACTGGAGCGTAATGCGCGGCAGATCACGGTGCCCGGCACAAGCGTGACCGTCTCACGCGAACCGGCTTATCCCCCGTTGCCGGACAATTCCGGCACAGCGGCACTCGCCGCTCGGGCAAAGGCGATCTATGCGTCGATCGGGAAGAAGCTAGGGACTGGCGGCAACGGCGGCGCTTCGGAATCGGCGCTCGCCGCTGAAGCCGGCGTGCCGGCGCTCGATGGTTTGGGTCCGGTTGGCGGCGGCTTCCATTCCGACCGCGAATTTCTGGACCTGAATTCCGTGACGCCGCGTCTGTATCTGCTCACCAAATTGCTAATGGACGTTGGTGAAAAACCGGCGCCAGCGCGAAAGTAGCGCTCAATGCGAACGGCTGCTCTTTCGGCTGGATTTCCGGCTGCCGGATTTTCGCCGCCTGCTCGTATCGCGCGTGCTCTTCGACTTCTGCCTCGATGACCGGCTATGTGACGAGGCAGAAGACTTGCGGTGGCTCGTGCTCTTGCGGCCAGACGATTTGCGGCCCGCGCTCTTGCGGCGCGAAGATTTACGCCCACGCGACGCCGCATGCATCTCGTTTTTGCCGCCCATGGCGCGGCTGCTTTCAGGCCGTCCCCGCGCGCCGACATGCGACTTGCCTTCGCGCTCCTGCTGGCCCGTTTCGCCGTGCCGCTCTTTCGCTTTCGTCTTGGCGAAGTCGCGCTTGTTTTCGCTCTTGCTTTCGTATTTGGAAGCGCCCCCCTCATGCAGTGCGATGGCGATCGCCTGACGGCGGCTCTTCACTTTGCCACCACGGCCGCCGCGCCCCCTCTTCAGTTCGCCATGCTTATACTCATGCATGACGCGGCCGATCGACTTTCGCTGTCTGGGAGATGTCTTCGCCATGGGAAAGACCTCCTTTGTTCAGACTCGGCAACGCGACATACTTGTCCCGGTTCCGCGCGGCCTGTTGGCCATCAGCCGTAACGCACGTGAACCCGCAGCGAGGACCTCGCGGCCGTCACCGTTTCGCGAACGGCCTGCTTCACCTTGCCGACCGTGATGACCGCCTTCACGCTGCGGGGATACTCACCGCGCAGCGGTGCACGTACGGATGCAATAGCAGATCTGTCGATCCAGACCGGCTTGCCGTTCGGCCGCGTAAATTTCGCCAGCGAAGCCTTCACTTTGGAGGCGCCCGGAACAGCGGTGCCCAGAACGGCGCAGATTTTGGCGACATAGTTCTGCGTCTCCGCAGGCAATGCGCGCCCATGATCCCGCTTCGCTTCGAGATTGCCCGGTCCATCGTTGTACGCCACGAACATGGCGGGATAGCCATACCTGCGATGCAACCAGCTCAGATACGCCGCGCCCGCCATGATATTGTCATGCGGATCGAAGCGGTTGGCGCCCAGCTTGTATTGCCGGCGCATCTGGTCGTAGGTGGCGGGCATCAGCTGCATCAGGCCGACCGCACCAACGGGTGAGGTGATGCGTTGTTCTTCATTCAGCATGGTGCGGCCACCGCTCTCCATTTGCATCACCGCACGGATCCACGCAGCAGGCACGCCAAACTTCTTTGAGGCTTCGCTCACCAGAGGCTGCCAGCGATTCATGAGCTGCGAAAAGCTCATGTGCTGCTCCTGGAAATAGGCCAGCCGGCCCTTTTGCCGGTCGAACCACTCCTTGTCCCGAACCAGCGCGCCCGAAAAAGATTGGGTGAAGGTGCGGCTCAGAGTTTCCGTCTGACCGGCCAGTGGCAATGCGAATCTTCCGCGACCCAGCGGACTTTGGATGGCGACGATTGCGCCGGCCGTCGCAACGATCAGAAGCAGCAGCAGACTGTAATCGCCGATCAGCGCAAAGAAGCCGTTGTCCGCCGCCTTGGCGCGGGCACGGCGAAAAGCACCGATTTCATTTTGGAGGGAAGGAACCAGACTTACAGAACGATCGTTGTACTCACGGTCGTGCATCAGCATCCTCACGAGTTGTAACTTTTGATGCGTCTGTGCGGCCTGGACACGTGTGTTGCCCGAGAAGGCCGCGATTGGATCGCCTCGCGATCCCACTCCGCGGCTGCCGCCGCTTGAAAGCGTGCATCTGAGTTAGCGATGCCGTCTTCGTCATGCAAGCTGCAATCGCACGGGTTCGGTGGGTTCCGGTGGAACTATGGGGAACTACGTTCACAAAAAAGTTAGTGCCCCGAAAACCCTAAACTTATGTGTACGTACGCGGGGGCATCAAAAAGCAAACAACAATCCGCGACTCACCCGGACGGTAGAATCAGAATTTCTGCGAGAACGTCAGCGCCAGAGTGCGGGGCCGTGAGGGCAGAATGTAGGTTTGGAAGCCGCAGGTGTCGGGCCGGCACTCTCCATACCGTCCAAGTTCCGCGCGCGTGTCGAACGCGTTGAGTAACGACAGATCCAGCACCCAGTTGTCGCGGCTCACGCCCGCAACGAAATCAGCCGTGGTGAACGCGGGCGATTTGCCCAGAATTTCGCGTTGTACGATCCGCATATCTTGCCAGCGGCCGCTTTCGTGCGCGAGCGATCCCTGCAGATGCGCAAACCAGTTTTCGCCAATATTCCATTCGTACCGCGCGGTTGCGTTGAGTTTCCATAGCGGCGTGATGGGTAACTGCGTTCCCGCCGGCGATTGAACGGGATTGGTGGCGCAGTCGCCGCCACAATATGGCGTGGTGAGTTCAGCGTCGGTGTACGCGGCCGCGCCGGAGAGTGTCAGATTGTCGATGGGCAACCACGATATTTCCGTTTCTGCCCCTTTCACCCGCGCCTGACCGGCATTCGCGATGATGGTGATCGAATTCGGCCCGAGGAATGGAAACTGGAACTTGTTCCAGTCCTCAAGGAAGAAGTCGCCATTGAAGCGAAGGCGGCCGTCTTCCCAGCTTGTTTTCCAGCCGATTTCGTAATTGTCGAGCGTGTCGGCCGCATATGGGCCTACGCCGGGGATATCGTTGCGGCGGTTGACGCCGCCGGGACGGAAACCGGTGGAATAGGTGAAATACACCATGCGGTCATCATCGATCTGCCAGGTGAGATTGACCTTGTGCGTTTCACCGGTTTCTTTCACCTCCGCATCCAGGTTGGTGCATGGTCCGCGCCCCTGCGAGGCCGGTGCAAAGCAGCGAGCTTCGTAGCTCTGGAAGCCAAAAAATCCCTCG
>JAICVV010000385.1 GCA_025935155.1 Alphaproteobacteria bacterium | reverse complement strand
TTGGTGTGCTCGTGATGGTAATGGCGGCGCGAAGGATGCTCCGGCTCGTCCAGTATCGGCAGATTGAACTCGGCAAGGTCCACGAGATGGGCATCGAATTTCCCGTGCTTCTTCGCGAAATCGTGGAACCAGTGAGCGGGCGCCGTGCCCACGCGGGACGGGCGGGTGCTGGCGATAATCGTGTGTAGGCGGGGTGCCATGGCAGTCTCCTCTCTGGCTCTGGTTACGGACAGTAACTCGCACTATATTGGTGACTGCCGGTAAGCTGGTGGCCGGCAATGAAACGCGCAAGAAGGCACATCGATGGCACGGGGTAAACCGCATGTAACCGGCGACTGCCGGGCAATTGGCGCGGTACTCGCCCGCGTGGGCGACAAATGGTCGGTTCTGATTGTTTCGCGGCTGGGCAACGGGCCGATGCGCTTCAACGAACTGAAGCGCGATATCGGCGGCATCTCCCAGCGAATGCTGACGCTGACTTTGCGAGGATTGGAGCGCGATGGGCTGATTACGCGTACCGTATTCCCAACGGTGCCGCCGCGGGTGGATTATGAATTGACCGCCCTCGGCCGCTCGCTGCTCGTGCCGGTGTCCGCGCTCGGCGAATGGGCCCGAAAAAACATGAGCCGGATCGAGGATGCGCAGGCGAAATTCGACGGCCGCGCGGCAAAAAAGCCCATGCCGCCCGTCGAAGTTGTACGGTCCGCCGCCGTGCTGCGCCAACCGCATAGTTGATAGGCTGACGCTCCACACGAGCGTTGTTCTGGTGCAACGGATTCATTGAGGCCGTGTTGCCGTTGGCGGATGATTTGCTAGCCTCTGCCGGTCATCCAAATTCTAGCGCTTCGTGAAAGAAAACGATGTTCTGGCGTTTCTCAGCGCCACGGTAAAATCGCTGTGGGCGCTTGAGCTGCTGTTGCTGATGCGGCGCGAGCGGACGCGTGCCTGGAAAATGACAGCGTTGGTGGCCGAATTGCGCGCCAGTACGGTGGTCGTGCAGGACGCGCTGGCGGGCCTTATCGGGGCAGGGCTGATCGCCGAGGATGAAACCGGCTTCTTCTGCTACCGTCCGGTGTCGGAAATGCTCGATTCGTTCGTCGCCGAAGCGCAGGCCCTTTACGCGGCAAAGCCGCTTGCCGTCATCAATGCAATCGCTGCGGCGCCGAATGAAAAACTGCGCATCTTCTCCGATGCGTTCCGCCTGAAGGACTGAGCCGATGCATTTCTGGGCTTCTGCTGTTTATCTGCTGTGTCTGATCGCGAGCCTTGTCTGCGCATGGCTGCTAACCAGAGGTTACGTGCGCTACCGTACGCGCATCCTGCTCTGGAGCGCGGCCTGTTTCGCCCTGCTCGCGGTGAACAATCTGCTGATGGTGCTGGATATTGTCGTCTTCCCACAGACCGATCTCAGTCTCGCCAGAACCTGCTGCAGCCTCCTTGCGGTGGGAACGCTGCTATATGGTTTCATCTGGGAGATCGATTGATGTCGCTGCTGGAAAGTTTTCTGTCCGGCGCCGCCGTCGCAGGTTTCGTGCTGGCGAGTGTGTTCTTCCTGCGCTTCTGGCGGCGCACGCACGATGGTTTGTTCGCGGCATTCAGCGCGGCGTTCCTCCTGTTGGCCGCCAATCAGACCATGATCACCATAGGCGGCGTGCCCAGCGAATATCAGAGCTGGGTGTACCTGCTGAAGCTGGTCGCCTTCGCCCTCCTGATCCTCGCCATCGTCAGCAAGAATTTCGGCCGCCGGCCGTTCGGCGGCAAGTGACGGCCGCCGCTTACTGTTTGTGCGCGTCGCGCCAGCTTTTCACTGCAGCCATGGTTCGCGCCACGTGCTCGTCCGGATTGAGATTGGTGTAGGCCATGAGAATGGTGCCATCCGGCGCGATCACGTATGACGTTCGATCGGACCACTCCGGCTTCTTCTGCAGCACGGCGTCGTAAGTCTTGATGATCTTTTCATCCGGATCGGCCGCAACCGCAAACTTGTTGCGGCATTCGACGGACGAGAATTCCGTCACGCGATTGGCATTGCCCGCCGTCACGCCGATCACGGTCGCGCCCAGCGCGGCAAACTTGTCGCTGGCCTCGGCGAAATCATGCGCCTCCTGCGTGCAACCGGGAGTGAAGGCAGCGGGGAAAAAGTAAAGCACCACCGGCCCCTTCTTCAGAGCACCGGCAAGCGAGAAGGTGAACTCTTTGCCCCCCAACGCGGCCTGCGTGGTGAAATCCGGCGCCTTTGCGCCCACCTGCAGCGCCGCCAGCGCCGATCCGGAGGCAAGCACCACCATCAA
>JAICVV010000259.1 GCA_025935155.1 Alphaproteobacteria bacterium | reverse complement strand
GATCTTCACGGCCGGAGGCGCGGTCGCCGTCTACGAGGGAGTACGGAAAATCGGCACCCCTGAGCCGATAGAGAACGTCTGGGTGAATTATGTCGTGCTCGCCGCTGCTGCTGTTTTCGAAAGCATCTCGCTTCACACCGCGTATCGCGAATTCCGCAAGAGCAACACGCAGAAGCCGCTGTTTCGCGCCATTCGCGCGAGCAAGGACCCTTCCATCTTCGCCGTTATTCTGGAGGACAGCGCGGCGCTGGCCGGGCTCCTCGTCGCCTTTGCGGGCATTTCGCTTGCGGCGGCTCTGGGTTGGCGGCAGGCCGACGGTCTCGCCTCGATCATAATCGGCATTCTGCTGATCGTCGTCGCCGGTTTTCTGGCGCGCGAGACGCGAAGCCTGTTGACCGGCGAAGCCGCACGGCCGGAAATTCGCGAGCAGCTGAAGCGTGTACTGAACAGCGATCCGCGAGTCGTGTCCGTGGCCGAAATTCTCACCATGCAGCTGGGGCCGCGGCAGGTGCTGGCGGCGATCACTATCGATTTGAACGACGATCTTTCCGGCAGGCGGATCGAAGAAGCGGCGCGAGAACTCACCAAACGAATTGAAAGCGAAATTCCGGCTGTGACCCGTGTGTTCCTGAGGCCATTGCGGGAGCCTGCCTCGGCGGCAAAAAACGCTGCACATGATTCAACTGACCAGCCGAGATAATCGAAGTCGGGCGTGACCGGCTCGTGCTGAACACCATCAGTTCGTCTTCCGCGCGATCAGGATAACCCAATTGGGCGAACTGGGTCGCCCGACCTCGCTGTTCCGCTCGGCCGGGCAAACATGGAGAAGTGGACAAATCGAAATGAACCAAGAACGCTCTAAATTACGCCCGCCTGTTTGCCTACGTTTTCGAAGGTGCGGAGCGCGAAAGCGATTTGCTCGTCTGTCAAAGTTGCGCAGGCCTGGATGCGCAGGCGCGCGGTGCCTTCCGGCACCACTGGATAGCCGAATCCGGTGATGAAGATGCCTTCCTGCAGCAGCATCTGGCTCATCTTAATGGCGAACGCCGTGTCGCCAACGATGATCGGCACGATGGCGCTTTCGCCTTCCAGCGGCTTGAACCCGAGCTTCTTCAATCCGTCGCGCAGGTTTCGCGTGATTTCGTGCAGTTGCGCGACGCGCTGGGGTTCACGTTCCAGAATTTCGATCGCCTTGCCGGCACTTGCGGCGATGGTGGCGGGCAGCGCGTTGGAAAAGAGCTGCGGCCGCGAAACCTGGCTCAGATATTCGATCAACGCTTTCGATCCGGCCACATAACCGCCTGCCGCGCCGCCGAGCGCCTTTCCCAGGGTGCCGGTGACGATGTCGATCTCGCCCTCCACCCTGAAATGCTCAGCGGTGCCGCGGCCGTATGTTCCCATCACGCCCGTGCCATGGGAATCGTCGAGGATGATGGAGGCATTGTGCTTCTTCGCGAGGGCCACGATCTCCGGCAGGGGCGCGAGATCGCCCTCCATGCTGAACACGCCGTCGGTGACGATGAAGATGCGCCGCGCACCCTTCACCTGCTCCAGCTTGTCCGCCAGATCGGCCATGTTGGCGTGCTTGTAGACGAGGCGCTTCGCCTTCGAGCCGCGGCAGCCATCGATCAATGACGCATGATTAAGTTCATCCGAAACGAGCGCGTCCTGATCGCCGGCGATTGCCGGAATAAGTCCGGTGTTCGCCGCCCAGCAGGAGACATAGGTGAGCGCGGCTTCCGTATGCGAAAGCCCCGCCAGCTTCTTTTCGATCTCGTCGTGTATCGAAAAGGTCCCGCAGATGAAGCGTACGCTCGCGGTCCCGGCACCGAATTCATCCAGCGCCTTCTTGCCGGCGGCAACCACTTCCGGATGATCCGCCAGGCCCAGATAGTTGTTGGACGACAGCACCAGCACGGGGCCGGACTTCTCCGCCATCGTCACCTGCGTATCCATCGGTCCGGTGATGTGGCGGAACGTCTTTAGCGTCCCGGCCTTTTGCATGGCGGAAAGATCGCCCTGCAGACTTTGATCGAGGCCCGCGCTCACAGCTCGCTCCAGTCGAGAATGACCTTGCCGGAATTGCCCGACCGCATCACGTCGAACCCTTCCTGGAAATTCTTATACGAGAAGCGGTGGGTAATCACCTTGCCGATATCCATGCCGCTGCGGATCATCTGCGTAAGTTTGTACCAGGTCTCGCCGAACATGCGGCCGTAAATGCCGCGGATGTTCAACCCCTTGAAAACGACCGCGTCCCAATCGATTCCGGGTTGGCCGGATTGAATGCCGAGCAATGCGATCTTGCCGCCATGCGCCATGGTGTCGATCATCTGGCGCAAGCCTGCCGGATTGCCGGACATTTCCAGCCCCACATCGAACCCTTCCTGCATGCCGAGGCTGTTCATCACTTCGCGCAGATCCTGTTTGCTGACGTTCACCGCTGCCGTTGCGCCCATCTTGTCGGCGAGGCCAAGACGATAGTCGTTGACATCCGTGATCACCACGAACCGCGCACCCGCTTTCAGCACCATCGCCACAGCCGCAATGCCGATGGGCCCCGCGCCGGTGATCAGCACATCCTCGCCGACCAGATCGTATGATAGAGCGGTGTGCGCCGCATTCCCCAGCGGATCGAAGATCGCATAAATCTCCAGCGGCACGTGCGGATCGCAGTTCCACACATTCAGCGCCGGCACCGCCACATATTCCGCAAAGGCGCCGTCGCGGTTCACGCCCACGCCCAGCGTGTTGGCACAAAGATGGCGCCGTCCGGCCAGGCAGTTGCGGCAGCGGCCGCACACGATATGCCCTTCCACACTGACCAGATCGCCCACATTGTGGCCGTGCACGTTGGAGCCCACGGCGGCAATCTTGCCCACGAATTCGTGGCCGATCACCGTGCCCAGCTTGATGTTTTTCTGCGCCCACTCGTCCCAATTGTAGATGTGAACGTCGGTGCCGCAGATGCCTGTCTTCAGCACTTTGATGAGCACATCATCGATGCCGTAGGACGGTTCCGGCACCTCCTCCAGCCACAATCCGGGCTCCGCCTTCGCTTTCACCAGTGCTTTCATCGATGTTCTCCGTGGGCAGCAGAATTTAGAAAATGGGGCTGAGGCCGTCGAGGGCGGCGGCGAGGTCGGACCACAAATCGTCGAACGCTTCAAGCCCGACGGACAGGCGGAGCAGCCCGTCGCCGATGCCGGCCTGTGCGCGCGCCTCTGCACTCATCGACAGATGCGTCATGCTTGCCGGATGGGCGATTAGGCTTTCGAAGCCGCCAAGGGATTCTGCAAGAATGAAGCGCCTGAGCTTGCCGAGGAACGCGCCGATCTCGCTTCCGCCGATCGCAAGCTCGAAACTCAGCATGGCGCCGAATCCCCGCTGCTGTTTGGCGGCAACGGCGTGACCGGGATGCGACGCAAGACCGGGATAATGCACTTTCGCGATCGCCGGATGCTGCGCCAGCCGCTGTGCGATGTTGCCGGCTGTTTCCTGCTGGCGCTCCACCCGCACCGACAGCGTGCGCAGGCCCCGCAACGTCAGCCAGGAATCGAACGGTGCACCGGCCGTGCCGAGGCAATTGGCCCACCATTTGAGCTGTTCGGCATCTTCGCCGCGGGCTGCCACGGCAGCTCCGCCCACAACGTCCGAATGACCGTTGAGATATTTCGTCGTGGAATGCACCACGAAATCGGCGCCAAGCGAAATCGGCTTCTGCAGCACCGGCGAGAGAAAGGTGTTGTCCACCGCCACCCGCGCGCCGCACGCCTTGGCGCGCGCACACAATGCTTCGACATCCACGATGCGCATCAGCGGATTGCTGGGCGTCTCGATCCATAGCAATACCGGCTGACGCGCGAACGCCTGTTCCAGCGCTTTCGGAT
>JAICVV010000222.1 GCA_025935155.1 Alphaproteobacteria bacterium | reverse complement strand
GCCATCGCGCGGGCCGCCGCGCCGATGTTTTCGCCCAACTGCGGGTGCGAAAGGATGATGGTGGGCGCGTGCATCGGTCTCTTTGACGGGTTCAGGGCGCGCCGCTATACCGCGCCGCGTTCAATATTCAGAGGCCTGGATGGAAAAGATCAAGGTTCAGAATCCCGTTGTCGAGCTCGATGGCGACGAGATGACCCGCATCATCTGGGACCTCATCAAGCAGAAGCTGATCCTGCCCTATCTCGACATCGAACTCGAATATTACGACCTCGGGATCGAACACCGCGACGCGACGGAAGACCGCGTGACGGTCGAGGCGGCCGAAGCCATCAAGCGCGTGGGCGTGGGCGTAAAGTGCGCCACCATCACGCCGGACGAGGCGCGGGTGAAGGAATTCGGCCTCAAGAAAATGTGGAAGTCGCCCAACGGCACCATCCGCAACATTCTCGACGGCACCATCTTTCGCGAGCCTATCATCTGCAACAACGTGCCGCGGCTGGTGCCGGGCTGGACCAAGCCCATCATCATCGGCCGCCATGCCTATGGCGACCAGTACCGCGCCACCGACTTTCGCGTGCCCGGCAAAGGCAATTTGAGGGTCGTGTTCACGGACGAAAACGGCGAAACCATCGAACACGAGGTGTTCGATTTTCCTGGTCCGGGCGTCGCGATGGCGATGTACAATCTGGACGATTCGATCCGCGATTTCGCCCGCGCCTCGATGAATTACGCGTTGCAGCGGCGGTATCCGCTATATCTCTCCACCAAAAATACGATCCTGAAAGTCTACGACGGCCGTTTCAAGGATGTCTTTGCGGAGATCTTCGCCAGCGAATTTGAGGCGCGGTTTAAGGAGCATGGGCTAACGTACGAGCATCGCCTCATCGACGACATGGTGGCATCGGCGCTGAAATGGAGCGGAGGTTATGTCTGGGCCTGCAAGAACTACGATGGCGATGTGCAATCCGATTCCGTGGCGCAGGGCTTTGGCTCGCTCGGGCTGATGACAAGCGTGCTGTTGACGCCGGACGGCAGGACGGTGGAAGCGGAAGCTGCACATGGCACGGTGACGCGCCACTACCGCCAGCATCAGCGCGGCGAATCCACCTCCACGAATTCCATAGCCTCGATTTTTGCCTGGACGCGCGGGCTGGCGCACCGTGCCAAGCTGGACGCAAACGAGGCACTGGCGAAGTTCGCCCACACGCTGGAGCATGTGTGTGTTGCTACAGTGGAAAGCGGTTTCATGACAAAGGACCTGGCCATTCTCGTGGGCCCAGACCAGCACTGGCTCACGACCGAAGGCTTTCTCGACAAGGTGGACGAAAACCTGCGGAAGGCGCTGGCCTGAACGGGTTTCAAGCCGCTCTCGGCACCATGCCCATCAGGGCGAGCGCGTTGCCATCGGGATCGAAAAATTCGCGCAGTTTCAATTCGTGCGTTTCCGTGCGCTGCACCGTGACCGCCGGGCGGGTGAATTCGATCCCCTTCGCCTCCAGCGCGGTGCCTAGCGAATCGATATCCGGCGCATCGAAGTAAATCAGCGAACCGCCGATCGGCAGGTCCGGCTTGTGTGCAAGGCCGACCATCAGGCGCAGGCCTTCCAGCTGGAAGAACAGCATGTTGCCGGCCTCAAACAACAGCGGCAGACCGAGCGCGTCACGATAAAAGGCGCGGGCGCGGTCGAGGTCGCGGCAGGAGAGCGCCACCTGTAACAGTTTGCGTCCGGCAAGGCTGGGCTCGCTTCCCATCTGTTTGTCCTTGCACTATGTTAGGCCATCACAATATTAGGTATTCTAACATAAAGGGTAGAGTCAAGTGGCGCGATCCCTGAAGGCGGAAGAAGCCGCCGATAAAATTCACAGCGCGGCGATCCGCCTGTTGCGCTTTGTGCGGAAAGAAGATGCAGCCGCGGGTGTTCCGCCGGCCCAGCTTTCCGCCCTTTCGGTGCTTGTGTTTGCCGGGCCGCAGAGCCTCACCGCGCTGGCTGCGGCCGAGCAGGTGAAGCCGCCAACGATGTCGCAGCTCGTGGCGGCGATGGAGCGAAAGGGTTTGGTGGCCCGCGCGCCGGTCGATCGGCGCTCGATCCGCATATCGGCAACGGAAAAAGGCCGCAGTCTGCTGGAGGCGGGGCGCCGCCGCCGCCTGGCGCGGCTTGCCGGAGCATTGTCGCGGTTGCCTGCAAACAAGCTTTCGCTCCTGCAGCAGGCCGCCAGCATCGTAATGGCCGTGACGGAACGGCCTTCGTAGACCCATGCGCGGCGCGCACGGCGAGTTTGCGTCCGCAGGGTTCCGGCGTTGGCGGCGGTCGAGTAGGCTCGTTGACCCAAAATCAGGAGAGGGAAATGGCGGTCGGCTATGTGACGATCGGCGCGCTCGATGGCGAGGCGTCGGGAAAATTCTACGACGCAGTGTTCGAGGCGCTCGGAAGCGAGCGGAAACTCGCCGAGGGCGGGTGGATTGGCTACGGCGAGGCCGGCGGTGGTAAGAGTTTCATGGATTGCCACACTGCGGTGTGCGCCACGCCCCAGAACGGCGAACCTGCTCGCGCCGGCAACGGCATTATGATCGCCTATGAGGCAAAGTCGCAGGATCAGGTGCGCGAGGCCTATGAGGGTGGGATGAAAAACGGCGGCAGCGATGAAGGCGGCCCGGGGTTCCGGCCGCCGGAGGCCACCTCCGGCTTCTACGGTGCGTATCTGCGCGATCCCACGGGCAACAAGATTTGCGTTTTCTGCGCCGTTTAGGCCGAATTGAAAGCTCTCCGCTATTCGATATCTGCCGGCGCTTCCTCGGCAAGGTCCCCAAGGTTGAACTCTTCGGGTTCGGCAGTGCCGCGGCCCTCTTGGCGGCGGACACGCGCCTCGATCTTCTGTCCTTTTCGCGTCACCACTGCTTCGAACCGCCGCTTCAGTTTCGGGTGCTTACGGGTCAGTTGCTGGAAGTCGGCGCCGGAAAGGGTGAGAAGCCGCATCGTGGAACGCGCAACCACGGTACAGTCATAGGGCGTGCTCGTAAGCACTGCGGTTTCGCCGAAGAAGTCGCCGGGCCCCAGCTGGATAGCGCCGCGGTCGTATTCCGCGCGCGCCGTCCCGGAAATGATGAAGAACATCTCGGTGCCTTCGACGGCGGCCAGCGTGAGCTGCGTATGTTCGCGCACCATGCGTGAGCGCAACACATTCATCACGTCGCTGACGGCTGCGGCGCTAAACCCCTCGAACAGCGGCAGGTGCGAAATCATGCTCCAGGTAACGACAAAATCCCGCCGGTGAATTTCGGTCACGAAATTGGTGGCGACGATGCCCACCGGCAGCGCAAACAACGCCAGCCCAAACATCATGGTTATTCCCGCCACCACCCTGCCGATCGCGGTGACCGGCGTGATATCCCCGTAACCGGTCGTGGTGAGGGTGGTGACCGACCAGTACAGCGCCGACGGTAGCGAGCCGAACTTGTCCGGCTGAACCGGACCTTCGATCACGTACATCAGATAGGCCGAGATCACCATGATGCAGAGAATCAAAAGCAGTGTCCCGAGCAGTGCCCGGCGCTCGGCCTTGATAACTTCGATTAGCGTGCTGAGCGCAGGCGAATAGCGGGCGATTTTCATCAGCCGCAGCAGCCGGAACAGGCGCAAAACGCGGAGGTCGAGCGCGCTGGGAATGAAAATGTTGACGATACTGGGCGCGAAAGAAAAGAAATCGATCACCATCACCGGGCTGGCGGCATAGCGGACGCGTCCCCAGAACGGGCCATAGGCGCCATATCGCGGGTCCTCGACTGCAACCCACAAACGCGTGCAATACTCCACCGCGAAAATCAGGACTGAAATCGTTTCGAACCAGTAGAAAAAGGTGAAGTACCTGTCTCCAATTCCCTTCACGCTATCGAGCAGGACGGCGATCACGTTTGTCAGGATAAGCGTGATGAGGAACGTTTCGAACAGCAGCACGCGCCAGTTGAGGATGTGCCCTGCTTCCAAAATCAGGTAGAAATGACGGCGCAACGACTCATGCGCGGGTCGCGGCGCTACCCGCTGCTGCTTCTTTTTTCGGGAGCGGCCGTCGCGCGCCATCGGCTACGCTGCGATTTCCAGACTGGCGAGGCGCTGCTCGATTTTGGCGAGAGCCTCGGATGCGCGCGAGGCGTCCGGCCCACCCGCCTGCGCCATGTCCGGCCGGCCGCCGCCGCCTTTGCCACCAAGCGCCTCCGCGCCGAGCCGTACCAGATCGACCGCACTGATCCGCGCGGTCAGATCGTCCGTCACCCCAACCACCAGCGAAGCCTTGTCATCGGCGGTGCCGACCAGCACCACCACGCCCGAGCCGAG
>JAICVV010000233.1 GCA_025935155.1 Alphaproteobacteria bacterium | reverse complement strand
GCCCATGGCTTCCCACGTCGCGTGACCGTGCGGGTGAACCCGTTTCGTGGGCGGTTGGGCTGGCGGGTGAGCCGCTTCACGCCGCGCGAGAGGGCCGTGTGGACCCATGGCCGGTGGTGGCATGGGCGCCGCGGCGGCCGGCTCGGCTGGTGGTGGTGGGCTGGCGGTGGCTGGTACTTCTACCCTGCCCCCGTTTATCCGTATCCTGACTACGTTTCGGAAACAATCTACGACGAGCCAAGCTCGGATTACGGCGACTACTGGTACTACTGCCGCAATCCCCGCGGCTATTATCCTTATGTCCAGACGTGCCGCGGCGCGTGGCAACCTGTCCCCGCTCAGCCGGACGCCGCGTACGGCGGTGGATATGGGGGCGGCGACCAATATGCCCCAGACGACCAGATGAGCCCAAGTGACCAGGGTCCGCCAGACGAGTATGGTCCTCAAGACGATCAGGGCCCTCCAGATGGGTACGGACCGGACGATCAAGGCCCACAGGGTGGATATGGGCCGGACGATCAGGGTCCGCCGGACGGGAACGGGCCGGACGATCAGGGTCCGCCGGACGAAGGCCCGCCGCCTCAATAAAGGATACCTACGTGCATGGCGCCGCCGAGAAATCGGCGGCGTTATTTTTCAGGCTGGTTTTGCCACAAGCTTACCGCCAGGGTGGCGGCCGCGTTCCCAGCGCATCAGCGCGAAAATTGCCACGATGGAGCCAAGATAGGCAATCAATTGAGCGCCGTCGGGTGCCGCGGTGTACCCAACAAGGGTATGCAACATCTTGCCCAGAATTCCGCGCCAGCCTTCCCCGCCATCGGGCAGCAGCCACGATGTATCCCACAACGAACGGGTCAGCAGCTGCAGATAGCCGGCGTTCTGGATGAAGAGCACTGCCTGCGCGGCCATTCCGGCCGCAAGCAATGTGATGAGCCAAGCGGTGGTGCGAAAAAGTTTGCCGGCGGGTATCGCTAGCAAGCCGTAATACATCAGAGCCGATATGACCGCACCGGCAGCAAGCCCCAATGCTCCACCGGCAAACATCGAACCGGCCGTCGTGCTTTGCGCGATTCCATAAAGAAACAGCACCACTTCGGAGCCTTCGCGCAGAACGGCGACGCCAACCACGATTGCAAGCGCCGCAAGGGGCCGCTCGCCCGCTGAAACGGCGGCCCCCACACTCTTCATGTGCCGCGCCATTTCGCGGCCGTGCCCTGCCATCCAGACGTTGTGCCAGGTGAGCATGATCACGGCGAGCGCTAGAATCGTTGCATTGAATATCTCTTGTCCGGAACCTGAAAACAGGTTGGCGATCTGGCCCGCGAACGCTGCAACGAGGCAGGCGCCGATCACGCCGCCCGCAACCCCGAGCGCAATCCAGCGGAGACGCAGAGGCACGCCTCTTGTCGCCGCCAACACGATACCGACGATTAGGCCGGCCTCGATAACCTCCCGAAAAACAATGACGAGCGCGGCGAGCATGCTAGTCCGCGACTACCACGCCGCGGGCCGTGTCGGCGTGATACTCCCCCATGAATGGATACCGGCCGGGCGCCAGCGGCCGGATACGCACGTTGCCGGTTTCATGTCCCGGCACCACCTTCTCGACCTTCAGTGCGGTAGAATCGAACTCTTCCGCAGCACCATCCTGATTATTCAGGAGAATAAGGGCGGGCTGGTTTGCGGGCACATGGATCTCCGCAGGGGAAAACCGGTGGTCCTTCAGACTTACCGGAATGCCAGCGCCTTCATTGCCGCATCCGGCGAGAACAACCACAAAGGCCGCCGGAATCAGAGACAAACGCCAAAACATCAGGGCTCTTCCCTAAAATTCTCTTCCGCAATATAGTCGCAACTCATTCTCAATTTCAAGACCTGAGATGGGTCAAAAGTAGACCCAGATGGAGGCATCCGCGCCACGCTCGACAAGCGCGTTCTGTCCGGTGGGCGAAAAGTACGCCCCGCTTTCCAGATAAACGCCCTTCCATAGGCGCTGGAGGATCGCAAGCTCGACTTTGTGGGATCGGTAATAGCGGTACGGCGGCTCACCATTACCGCTCGCGACGATGTTGAAGTTTTGCAGCATGAAGGTGAACTTCTCTGACCAGTGGAGGCCGAGAGTCAGGTCTATCGGGACCTCATTGGGCCGGGCGCCGGATATCCAGCGATGAGCGATTTCTGCGTCGAAATAGGCATCTTTATGGAACAGCTTGAAATTCAGTCCGTACAAAAGCCGAAGTTCAGTTTCGCTGCCGGAGTCACGGTTCGCGGAAACGGACATGTCGAACGCGCCGGCCGTTTTGTAGGAGGCTTGCGCCGACAGTACGCCGAAGAGATCGGTGAGCAGGTAACGCACACCGCCCTTCAGTGCGAAATCATCGGCATGAATCGTAGGACGATCGGGTCCGCCTTCCGTTGCGATCGCATATTCCGGCGCGAGGATCAGCGTTAAATTGTCTGTCAGGCCGTGCTCGTCGTAGGACTGCAGCAGGAGCTTGCGATAATAGGTGGGAACCGTGCCCCCAGAATCGTCGAAACTCTCTGCCGCGGAACTGAGAATGGCCCCGGATATGATTTGTGTGTCGCCGGCCGGCAACGTCCACGCACCGGCGAAGGCTCCGTTGCTCAAGCAGCCGATAAGCAACATCATCGTCATACTGCATATGGCGCAAGCATTCCATGGCAAATTGCTCATGCCAAGATTCCAACCAGGGTGAAGGCGGAAAACCAGGCAACCGCGAAGGTCGACAGAGCGGCGCCTATAGCCAAACTCCCGCGCTTCGTATCGGGAGCCCATTCAGAAACCAGGTAGACGAGGAGGCTCCCGGCCGCGGCGGGCGATTGCAGAGCATACTGCGGTCCACCAATGATGGCCGACACGAAACTTGCGGCCGCCGCGATCACGCCAATCACGCCGATAATCGTTCTGGAACCGGCCGGACGAAATCTAAGAATCGCTAACAGGGGAGCGATTCCGAGTCCCGCACCGATCGTTGCTACAGTTAACCTTTGGGCTGCAGATGCCTTCCAAGATGACCATCTAAGAAGCCATACGTTTTCACCCGACAAATAGAGCGAGCAGATAGCCACCAAAACTGGGATAAACAGGACAGAAATGACAATACCGGCTGTACTGCGGGCATTGCCGGTACCCATCGACCTGCGAAGGGTAACCGGCAGCGCAATGCTCGCCGCGGCGCCGCAGATCGGATGAATCAATTGGGCGCCGGCGAGCGATCCACCGAAAAGGACAATGCGCCGAGGGTCCTGCTTACAAGCAAACGCCGTGGTTGCGGCGCACATCGCGTAAATGGAAATCGCGAAGAGCGCGGAGTGAAAGCCATAAGCCGAATACGTGTACGCCGGCTGCGCAACGCCGAGCGTGGTAATCAGCAAAGATGCCGAAAGGCTATATTGGGACGCGCGCAAACGTAAATAGAGCACGGCGGAAAACACCATTAGAATCGCAAAGATCGAAAATTGACATAGCGCTGCGCTCGTCCAATTCACGGCAAATCCCCGGTAGCTGCCATGCGGCTCAAACCGTGGGGAGTTTTCTCCCAGCGCCACGGGTCGTACGCGAGTTGCCAAAGCGCGCGATATGCTGCCACCGAAATCAGCAACCAATAAAGAGGCACGAGCAGCGCATACGGCGAGAGATCCAGCCATCGGCGCCGGTACGGCCCCAGCATCGCAAGGTAGGCGAACAATGCATTCCCAATCAGAAGTCCAAAGCCAGATATTGAATGAATTGTGCTGGAGAACCCGATCGCCGGAAGCTTTACGAAAAACGATGCAATGAATACGAGCCAGAGGAACGGGTTCAGCAGGGCGGAGAGAACTGTTCCACCGACAAACATCTGAAAACCAAGGAACCCTCCCCAACCTGCATTGCGCACCAACTGGCGCGGATCGCGCATGTGCACCAACCACGTTTGCATGTAGCCTTTCAGCCAGCGTGTTCGCTGGCGAAGCCAATTGCCGGTCGCATTCGTGGCTTCTTCATAGGTCGTGGAATCCAGCGTTTTCACCCGCAGCCCGAGCCGCGAAAGCCGAATCCCCAAATCCGCGTCTTCTGTAACGTTGAACGGGTCCCACCCATCGATCGCGCGCAGTGCGTCGGTCTTGAAGTGATTCGACGTGCCGCCAAGTGGCATCGGAATTTGAAGCCGGTCGAGCCCCGGCAGAAGAAAATCGAACCACAGTGAATAATCCAACGCGAACATGCGAGTGGTC
>JAICVV010000062.1 GCA_025935155.1 Alphaproteobacteria bacterium | reverse complement strand
GTTTACGGCCGATGCCGGGAATGTGAGTCCCTATGCGCCATCGACGCGTTTGTTCCTCGATCCTTTATACGCCAATCTTGCGCTGGCCGGCACGGCGCCGCCGCAGGAAGACAGTCCGGGAGATCTCATCGATTGGCCGGAGGCGCATCGCCGCAAGTTCGCGCAGCTGCGTGTGGCATACGAACGCTTCCCCCAGGACAAAACCGGCAGCCAAGCCTTCCAGGAATTTTGCGCAGATGGCGGCCAACGCCTGCGGGATCACGCGACCTTCGAAGCACTCGATGCGTACTTTCGCAGCGACGGAAAGAAATCGGCGCAGGAATGGCCGGACGCGTTCCGCAATTCCACAAGCGCAGAAGTGCAGGCATTTGCCGAACGCGAGAAGAAGGAGGTCGGCTATCATCTCTATCTCCAATGGCTTGCGGCACGGAGCGCAGCGGCCGCGCAGGCGCGCGCCAGAGAACACATGGCCATCGGCATCGTTGCGGACATGGCCGTGGGCGTGGATCGCGCGGGCAGCCAGGCCTGGAGCGCGCCGCACGAGCTGATGGGGCGCCTCACCATCGGCGCGCCGCCGGATGCGTTCAATCTCGCCGGCCAGGATTGGGGCCTCACCACCTTCTCGCCTACTGCGCTGCGCGCCACCGGCTATGACGGGTTTATCGCAACCTTGCGTGCCGCCATGCAGTATGCAGGCGGCATTCGCATCGACCACGCGATGGGATTGCGCAGACTTTGGGTGCTGCCAGCCGGCGCTTCACCCGCAGAGGGCGTCTACATCAGCTACCCCATGCACGATCTGCTGCGGCTGATCGCGCTGGAATCCTGGCTGCACCGTAGTATCGTGATCGGCGAGGATTTGGGGACTGTGCCGCAGGGCTTTCATGCCCAGCTTTCCGCCGCGGGCATTCTTGGCATGCGGGTGCTCTGGTTCGAGCGGGAGCACGACGGCCGCTTCATTCCGCCGGAGCGCTGGGATGGACAAGCCGCCGCGCTCACGACCACGCACGATCTCCCCACGGTCGCCGGATGGTGGGAAGGACGCGACATCGAATGGACAGCGAAACTGCGGCGCAAATCACGATGGGGCAGTATCGGCGCTGAACGCCGCGAACGGCAGAAGGATCGCGCACTGTTGTGGTCCGCGCTGACGGAGTCCGGTTGTGCGCGGGGGCCGGAACCTGCGCCGGACGATCCGGACTCAGTCGTCGACGGGGCACTGGCGTTCGTCGGAAAATCACCGTCCGCGCTCGCCATGGCATCGGTCGAAGATGTTCTGGCGCTTCCCGAGCAGCCGAACCTGCCGGGCACCATCGATGAGCATCCCAACTGGCGGCGGCGGCTTCCGCCGCACATTTCATGGAGCGAACCAGCGGTGCGGAATCGCCTCGCGAAATTGACGGCCCGCAGGCGGCGATGATTCCACGCGCGACCTGCCGCCTCCAGTTTCACAAGAATTTTCCCTTCGATGCCGCCGTGCCGGTCGCTCCCTATCTACGAGCGCTTGGCATCAGTCATGTTTATTCATCGCCGATCCTTACGGCGCGCGCGGGCTCGATCCATGGCTACGATGTGGTGGATCATTCGCTCATTAATCCGGAATTGGGCGGCGAAAACGCATTCCACCGCCTTGCAGCCGCGCTCCGCAGCGAGGGACTCGGGCTGATCGTCGATATCGTTCCGAACCACATGGCGGTGGATTCCGGAAACCGCTGGTGGATGGACGTGCTGCAAAATGGGCGTGGCAGCCGCTTTGCGGATTACTTCGACATCGACTGGGACGTGCTGAACGGAAAAATCCTCGCGCCGTTTCTGGGCAAACCTTACTGGCAGGTTTTGGAAGCCGGTGAGATCACGATTGAGCAGAGCGATGCCGACGGGAAATCCTTTGTTCGCTATTTCGATCGCCTGCTTCCCCTTCGGCCGGAGGATGCTGGTGTTGAACCGTGCGCATTTTCCACGCCCGAGCGGCTGCACCAGCTTCTGGAGCGGCAACATTACCGGCTCGCCTGGTGGCGGACGGCGAACGATGCGATCAACTGGCGGCGCTTCTTCGATGTGCCGGACCTGATCGCGCTGAAGCAGGAAGCAGAGGGCGTATTCGAGGCAACGCACGCAAAAATTTTCGGCCTCTACCGTGAAGGCCTGATTGACGGCGTGCGGGTCGATCATGTGGACGGCCTGAAAGATCCGGCAACAAACTGCCGCCGGTTGCGGGCGAGCCTGAACGAACTTGCGGGTAAGCGCTCTCCGCCGGACGCGCATCCCTACATCGTGGTCGAGAAAATATTGGGCGCCGGCGAAATGCTGCCGCAGGAATGGAAGGTCGACGGCACCACCGGCTACGACTTCATGAACCAAGTTTCCGCCCTGCAGCACGATCCTGCCGGTGCGGAGCCGCTGGCTGAGGTGTGGCATCGCATAACTGGACGCCCCGCCGAGTTCGAACCCGAGGAAGAACTGGCCCGCGCGGAGATCGCCACCGGTTCCTTCGAAAGCGCGCTCTCACGCACCGCGGAAGTCTTCAGCGCGCTCGCTGCAACCTCCAGCTCGCGGCGGGATATCACGGGCCCTGCCATGCGGCGCGCGTTGATTCACATTCTCCAACAACTGCGCATCTACCGCACCTATGCAACCGGGGAGCGGAATTCGCCGCAGCCCGGCCGACTGTTCGATTCGGCAATTGCGCGAGCCGAGGGATGCGCGAACGAGACTGACAGGCCTGCAATCCATTTCATCTCCGATGTCATGCATGGTCGCGTTCACGGCGCTGGCGACGCCGTGCGCCGCTTCAATCAGCTTTCCGCGCCGGTGGCCGCAAAGGCGGTGGAAGACACGGCTTTCTATCGTTATGGCCGGCTGCTCTCGCGAAACGATGTGGGTTTCGATCCGGTCCGGTTTTCGCTCAGCACCTCAGAATTTCATGCAGCCGTTGCACAGCGGGCTGCGTCGTTTCCACACGCCATGCTCACCACCGCAACACACGATCACAAACACGGGGAGGACGTGCGCGCCCGCCTGGCGGTGCTGAGCGAAATTCCGGATGAATGGACGAAAGTTGTCGAACACTGGTTTCGGCTCAACGCGCCGCATCGGCCTGCCGCGGTAGTGCCGGGCGATGAATATCAGCTGTATCAGACGCTTGTCGGCATCTGGCCGCTCGACCTGAAACCGGACGATCCGGCCCGGCTCTCCGATTTATGCGAACGCGTTACCGCGTGGCAGGAAAAGGCGCTCCGGGAAGCGAAACTGCAAACCTCGTGGCTCGACCCCGACGTGCAATTTGAATCGGCCAACAAGGCGTTTGCGCAGGCCATTCTTGATATTCGCCGTTCGCGTGAATTTCTGCAAAGCCTGTCCGGCTTCGTTCAACGCGTTGCACCGGCGGGCGCTCTGAACGGATTGGTACAACTCGCGCTGCGCTGCACCTTGCCCGGTATGCCCGACTGTTATCAGGGAACCGAGTTCTGGGATTTATCGCTGGTCGATCCGGACAATCGGCATCCGGTGGATTACACCGCGCGCAGCGATGCGCTTCGTGGAAACGCATCGCTGATAAATCTGCTCCCGGACTGGCGCGACGGCCGGGTTAAACAGGCGCTTCTCGCCCACCTACTCCAATTGCGCGCCGAAAAACCGAAAGTACTCGCGGCCAGCTACCAGCCCTTACAAACGCGCGGCGCTCGTGCCGATCATGTTCTGGCCCTCGCCCGCATCGCAGAAGAGGAGGCGCTCGTCGTCGCGGTGCCGCTTCGCTGCGCCAGGGCCTGCAACCAGGGTCCGCTTCCTGCGATCGACTTCTGGGAAGACACCG
Source organism: Alphaproteobacteria bacterium (assembly GCA_025935155.1). Lineage (GTDB taxonomy): Bacteria > Pseudomonadota > Alphaproteobacteria > Micropepsales > Micropepsaceae > Rhizomicrobium. The sequence goes on along the minus strand of JAICVV010000062.1, from coordinate 4,986 downwards.
AAATTGTTCTGCCGCAATCGCTCCGCGATCGCCCCTGGCGCAATTTGGTCGATGGCCGGGACAACCTTCGCAGTCCCCAACAATGTGCGGAGCTCTTTACGAAGTTCCCGGTCGCGGTACTTGCCTGACGCGATTATTACGGCGCGGCGGCGTAAGCCCGCATGCCGCCGTTTTCCATCCTGCGTTCCGAAACGTGCGGCGCCCGGAAATCCGCAATGCTGCGAAGCCGCCCGAGATCGAGAAGCCGCGCAGCGCCACCCTTCACTTCGACGATGCCGTCGCGCCGCAACTGCTGCAGTGTCCGGTTCAGGTGCACAATGCTGAGGCCCAACGCGTCGGCGATAATTTCCTGCGTCAGCGGAAGCGGCATGTAGCTCTCGTTGGCGAGGCCCACGATCCGCAGGCGATGGTGCAGTTCCAGAATGAGATGCGCCACCCGCTCATACGCTGTCTGCCGCCCGATGCGCACCATTTGGTTCAGCAGATAGGCTTCATCGGTGCTCGCACTCATCAACGTCGCGGAAGTGAGGCCCGGGTAAGAATCGGGATGTGTAAGCACCGCGTCCCCCAATGCGGCCGCGTTGGAAATAGTCGCGCGAGTGAGTGTCACCGCATTGCAGAGCGCCACCGCCTGCGGGCGCAGGCACAAGCCATAAATGTCGCCCGGCAGGATGAAGTCGAAGATCTGCCGCCGTCCATCGGAGAGATAGCGCTGCCGGCAAGCCCAGCCAGCAAGCATGAGCCTTGGATTCTCCAAGCGCTCGCCCTCGGAAATCAGTTCCGCGCCTGCGGGCAGCCGCTCGGGCGCGTCTGAAAGACTCCGCAGCAATTCGACCTCGTCTTGCGCGAGGTCAGAATATTGCGAGAGCCGGCGAACAATGAGTTCCGACTGGTCGGGATGTTCCGGGTCGATGGCAGGAAGGCGCGACATGCGGCCAATATCTCCAGGTAAGGCTCAGAAAGCCGAGAATCGGGCCTTTTTCCCCGTGAGAAGAAGCCACGATCCCTCTGGAAACGACGGCGCCCCCCAATTGTTTCAGTGGGAGGACGCTGTTTCAGCGTGCCGTTTTGGACAATTTCTGGCTCAAGGCCCAGGCAACAATAGCCTGAACCGTGGCGCCCGTGGCTTGCGTGAAGGCTGCCGTGATGCTCGCCATGGTGTTCGCGGCTGCCTGCGCCTCGTTATGGAACTCCATGCTGGCAGCAACATCGCGGCTCATGGGATTGAGCAGCTTCGCCATGATGGCGACCCGCACGACGGGAGCCGTGTCGGGCACAGCGTAGAAGGCTTCGAAATTGCGCAGCTCGGTTTCGAGCACATAATCGGCGCGAATGCCTGCGCTCTCGCGCCCTACAGCTGCAATTCTGCCGCTCGCTTCAAAGGCCTGCACCAGCAGCGATTGCAGAAGTGCCGGCGTCCGGTCCGTCCATTCGGAGTTGGCATAGTAGTCCATGGTGTTCGGCGCACGTGCGAGCGCAATGCGCGAGGTATCCAGGCTGGCAGGCACGTTCGGGGAAGCGATAACAAGCTGCCAAGGTACGTTCGGCGCCTCCGCAATCGGTCCGAATTTCGGATTGAGCACATAAATTTGCGGCGAAGGGCTTGGCGGCCCGATCAGGTTCCCGCTGCAACTCGCCAGGCTCAACGATGCGACGCCCGCCAGCACGCCCCTACGGCTCGGCATGACAATTGTTTCGATGCTCATTTCGGTGTGTACCCCTCACGCCGATCTCCAAAGAGAAGCAGTGTCGGCTGGTTCTGCAACTGGTTGGAAAGACGATTCAGATTGTTGACCAGGTTTCGGATATCGGAGCTCATCTGTCCGATCTGCGCATCGGAGACAGACGCATCCACGCGATCCGTCAACCGGGTGATGCCGTTCGCAGCCGAAGTGGCGGCCGTGCCGATGGAGCCGATCGCCTGATCGGCGTGGCCCAGCGTGACGTGCAAATCGGCCAAATCCGTGTCGAGCTTCTGCGAAGCCGTGCTGAAATTGTGCAGCGTGGCGTCAATGTCCTTCGATCGCGCACTCAGCACGCCGGTGGTCGTGCGAAGATTGCCCAGAATATCGGCAATGGCCTTTCGGTTCTTGTCGTTCAGAAGATCGTTCAGCTTGTCGCCGATGCGGTTGAGTTTCGCCACCAGGGCAGACCCGGACTGCTCCAGCTGCTGCAGCGTGGACGGCTTGGATCGGATCGTCGGGTACTCGCCCCACACCCGCGGCTCCAGCACCGGCGTGTTTTTCGAGCCGCCATCGATTTCGACATAGGAACCGCCGGTGAGCCCCTGGCTGGCAATGTACGCGACCGAGTCCGAATGGATTTTCAGCGTCGGGTCGATCTGCATCAGCACCTGCACGCGCCGCGGATCGTTGGGATCGAAGTTCAGCTTCGAAACGCGCCCAACCTCGATGCCGTTGTAGCGAACGCTCGTGCCTGTCCCGAGGCCCGAGACCGAACCGGAAAAATACGTCTGGTAATAGGCATATTCCTGCGCGTATTGCGCGCCGGTGAGCCACAGAAGCGCAATCACCAGTCCCAGCACCAGTGCCAGAACGAAAGCGCCAACGGCAACATAATTGGCCTTCGTTTCCATGGCCGTTCCTCCTACGCCGCCCCGGCAAGCGCTGCGCGCCCGCGAGCCCCCGAAAAGTATTCGTGTATCCATGGGTCGGAATCGTGCACCAGCGTCTCGAAGGTTCCGACCTTGATCTTCTTGTTGACCAGCACTGCGATTCGATCCGTCACCGCCCGCAGACTATCGATATCATGAGTCACCATGAAGACCGTCAGCCCAAGGCTCTGCTGCAGGCTGCGGACCAGTTGATCGAACTGATTGGCGGAAATTGGGTCGAGGCCGGAAGTCGGCTCGTCCAGAAAGAGCAGTTCGGGATCGAGCGCCAGCGCCCGGGCGAGGCCTGCCCGCTTGATCATCCCACCTGACAGTTCGGACGGGTATTTTTGCGCAGCATCCGGCGGCAATCCCACCAACGCCAGCTTCATGGCCGCGATCTCGTCCATCAATTCCTGGCTCATATGCGTGTAGCGGCGCAGCGGCACCTGGATATTCTCAGCGACAGTCTGCGAGCTGAACAGCGCGCCGCCCTGAAACAGCACACCCCAGCGCAGCTGCAGGCCTTTCAGGTCTTCGGCGTCCATGTCCGCCGTCTCCACCCCAAAGACCTTGATGCTGCCGGATTCGGGATGGTTAAGCCCGATAATGGATCGCAGCAGCACCGATTTGCCGGTGCCCGACCCGCCGACCACGCCCAGCACTTCGCCGCGCATGACATCGAGGTCCAGATGATCGTGAATGACGTGCCCGCTGAAGGCATTCACCAATCCGCGTATGCGGATCACCACGTCATCATGTTGATGGGCGCCGCTCATATTCCGATGATCGAAAAAAGGACCGAGAAACCGGCATCGAAAGTGATGATGAGGAAGATCGACTCCACCACCGAACGCGTGGTGAGCTTGCCGACGCTTTCCGCATTGCGTTCCACGCGAAGGCCTTCAAAGCACCCGACGAGGCCGATCAGGAATGCGAATACCGGCGCCTTGATGAGGCCGACTAGAAGCGTCTTGTAGGTAATTGCCGTCTCCAGTTCGCGCAGGAACATGGGCACCGTGATGTGCAGATCGAAATAGCACATCACCATGCCACCGATCAGACCAACCACGTCGGCATAAAAAGTCAGCAACGGCAGCGCGATCATCAACCCCAGCACGCGCGGCAACACGAGAACTTCCGCGATGTTGAGGCCCATCGTTTCCATCGCGTCAACTTCTTCGTTCACCCGCATGGTGCCGATGAAGGCGGTGAACGCGGAACCGGAGCGACCGGCCACGATGATGGCCGTCACAAGCCCGCCGAGCTCGCGAAGAAAGCCGACGCCAAGGAGATCGACGGTAAAGATTTCCGCGCCGAAGCGCCGCAATTGATCGGCGCCCTGATACGCCAGCACGACCCCAATGAGGAAAGCGAGAAGGCCTACGATCGGCAGCGCCGTAAGCCCGGTCTCTTCCACCTGGCGGACGAAGGCCGGGATCGGCAGTTCGCGGCGGGGAGAGAGGATGGCTTCGATCGCTTCGACCGTCACCCGGCCGAGAAAGCCGAGCATTCCATAGCCCTGCCCGAGCGCATGCATGGTGCCGCTGCCCAGCCGCTCCAGAAAATACCGGAAGCCTCGCGGCCGCGGCCGGTGGACCACCGGACCGGTGAGTTGGTCCGCCTCCATGATCTGGACGAGCGGGGCGTAGCGCTCCGGCAGGGTAAAGTTCCGGACCCGCACGCCTTGCTGCTCAAGCTTGTGCTTGGTGCGCAGCAGGAGCCAGGCGCCGGCACTGTCCAGTTCGGAAATGCCGGCGCCGTCGATTTCCGCCTCTCGGGCGCCCTCCGGGCGGAGGCCGTTCAGCAGCAGGTCCAGCCGCGGTGACTGGCCAACGTTCCACTCGCCCGTAGGCACGAGGCGGAGAAGGTTTGGCCGGCGTTCAAGCCGCAGATCGGCGAGCGCCTCGTCCGGAGCGGCGAGCGGGCGATTCCTCATTGCTGCTTATTCCAGCACGGATTTGATGGCGCGGCGATAGCTGGCCACGACCGCTTCGCGCGCGATATGTTTCCCCTGCTGCACCAGTTTGCGCCCCCGCCGCCATACGCAATCTATTCGGCCGCCCGCAAAAATCCAGCTATCGAGGATCGCATCACCCTTGCGGCCGAAAAAAACAGGATCGTCTGCGTTCAGGCTGACAAGGTCCGCAGGCGCGCCCTCCCGGATTCCGTAACGTTCCTGGCCAAGCGCATGGCTGCCGCCGGACAACGCCCGCTCAAACAGCTGCCGCCCCGTAGACCGCCCCTCTGCGTCCGAGAGCACGTTGCGCGAGCGGGAGCTGAGCCTCTGGGCATATTCCAGCGCCCTCATTTCGGCGGCGGCATCGATCTGAATGTTGGAATCCGTGCCAATGCCGATCCGGCCGGACTGGTTG
>JAICVV010000442.1 GCA_025935155.1 Alphaproteobacteria bacterium | reverse complement strand
TTGCCGACCTCGAAGGCAAAATCGTCGAGCTGCGCCAGCTGGCGGCAGAGGATGCGTCCGTCAAAATCGACGACGAGGTGAAGCGGCTGCAGGCGCGTGCCGATCAGCACTTGCGCGAAACCTATGCCAAGCTGACGCCGTGGCAGAAGGCGCAGGTGGCGCGCCATCCCGCGCGGCCGCATTTTTCGGATTACGTGGCCGGACTGATCGACGAGTTCACGCCGCTCGCCGGCGATCGCCTGTACGGCGAAGATAAGGCGACGGTTGCCGGCCTCGGCCGCTTTCGAGGGTCGCCGGTTGCGATTGTGGGGCAGGAAAAGGGCAGCGACACGGAAAGCCGTCTCAAGCACAATTTCGGCATGGCGATGCCGGAAGGATATCGCAAGGCGCAGCGGCTGTTCGATCTCGCGGACCGTTTCGATCTGCCGGTGATTTCGTTCGTCGATACGCCGGGCGCTTACCCCGGCGTAGGGGCGGAAGAGCGCGGGCAGGCGGAAGCCATTGCGCGCTCCACGCAGGCGTGCCTCAACTTGCGCGTGCCGTTCGTTTGCGTCATCACGGGCGAAGGCATGTCCGGCGGCGCGCTGGGCATCGCGGTTGCCAATCGGGTCTACATGCTGGAGCACTCGATCTATTCGGTGATCTCGCCGGAAGGGTGCGCTTCCATTCTCTGGCGCAGCGCGGACAAGGCGCAGGATGCCGCCGCTGCACTGAAAATCACGGCGCAGGATCTGCTGAACCTGAAGGTGATCGACGGCATTATCCCGGAGCCGATGGGCGGGGCGCATCGCGGGCGCGAAACGGCCATTCTGGCGGTAGGCGAAACCATTGCCCGCGCCTTTACGGAAATGCAGCCCCTCTCGCGGGACGAGCTGCGCAACCAGCGCCGCCAGAAATATCTCGACATCGGCCGCAGCCTCGCCTGATCGGCGCCAGGGAACGCGCTGTTTGGTCCGTCGAAATCGGAGGGGTGCATACAATCGATTATGCTGGTCCGGCTGCCCGGTTTTGGGCGGTTGGATTCAGCCGGTACCAGCATCAAGAGCTTTCTATGGCATCCTGATGAAACCGTGATTGACATCGTTGCCGTCGATCTCTGTTCCTGCGACCACGCCACTGTCGTTTATGTCATAGGCAGAGGTCCCCTGGTTGGAACCGGTACCCGCGCCAGGCGCATCGAAGGTTGTGAACGATCCACTTTTTGAACGAATGAATCCGTGTGAGACTCTGGCCTTATCCAGAAGCGCTCCGGCGACAACGCGCCCCGCATTCACCTTCTCAGGATCCGTGAATTTGGCGTGGGGTGCATCGAATTTGGTGAGGTTTCCATTTGGGTTTCTGAGGAATCCATGATCGAATCCGTTTGAATCTATATAGATGCCGGCGATCCATCCGCTCTTGTTGATGCTCTTCGCCATAGTGCCCTGGAAGCTGCCGGTGCCCGCGCCAGCAGCGTCGAACTCGGCAATGGTCCCGTCGACGGAACGGAGAAAACCATGAAGAACGGTATTGTCGTCGCCGTAGTAGCCCGCGACTGCACCGGCATCGTTGATGCTGTTAGCCCAGGTTCCATAATTCCCGGAGTCTGGCGCGTCGATTTCGACAATGCTTCCGTCCTTTGCGCGCAAAACTCCATGCAACCGGTCGGTCGAGCAGCCTCCCGCGATC
>JAICVV010000389.1 GCA_025935155.1 Alphaproteobacteria bacterium | reverse complement strand
GTGCATGAGCGTGGGAATCGCGGCGTTGCCAGCGAACGCTTAGCATGATCGCCACGATAGGTCAGGTGTATTTCAAGCCGTGCCCAGCGATACCTGCTGGAGAGACGAAAAACAGCTATCGCCGCTGTACGCGCTCACGCGGCGCGCGCAGCTCGGTCTTGAGCATCGTGAGTTCCCGCAGCAGCGCTTCGAGCTTCATGATCGCGCCCTTGTCGAGCTCGGGCGTCTCTTCCACCCGAGAGAGCAAATCCACATGCGCCTCCTGCACCAGCGCAATCGCCGCGCGGGCATAGCGCGGCTTCTCCGGCGTTTCGATGGGCGGCGCCTTGCGGGCACGCGAACGCGGTGCCTGCCTGCCAAGCCCGGCCACGTGCCGGACGCCCTGTTCGCGCAGGATTTTCTGCGCGCCCTTGATGGTGTAGCCGTCGGTGTAAAGCAGCGCGCGAATGCCGTGCAGCAGATCGATATCTTCGGGGCGATAGTAGCGCCGGCCGCCGGCCCGTTTCACCGGCTTGATTTGCGCAAAGCGCGATTCCCAGAAGCGCAGCACGTGCTGCGGCACATCCAGTTCGCTCGCGACTTCGCTGATGGTGCGAAACGCTTCCGGAGATTTCGTGGCGAACGCCACGGGAGCGGCGCTCACTCCTCGGCCTCGGGCTCCGGCGTTTCGCCGTTGATGATCGCCTTCATCACATGGCTCGGGCGAAACACCAGCACGCGTCGCGGCGCGATCGGCACTTCATCGCCGGTTTTTGGATTGCGGCCCATGCGCTGCGCCTTCTGCCGCACGGCAAACGTCCCGAACGAGGAAAGCTTCACGGATTCGCCGCGCGCCAGCGCCGAGCAAATTTCCTCCAGCATGTCCTCGACCATCTGCGCCGATTCATGGCGCGACAGGCCCACCGACTGGAACACCGCTTCGGTGAGATCGGCGCGGGTTAAAGTGTCCGTACTCATGCGCGACTCCCCAACTCAGGCGTGCAGGGTAGGAGCCGAAGAATGCCGCGTCAACAAAGGGATAGCGAAAATGGTTGAGGCGCTGCCTTACCAGCGCAGCAGCGCGGCGCCCCAGGTCAGGCCACCGCCCATTGCCTCAAGAAGGACGAGGTCGCCGTGCTTGATGCGGCCATCGTTAACGGCCACGTCCAGCGCCAGCGGCACCGAGGCGGCGGAAGTGTTGCCGTGCTCGGCAATGGTGGAAATGAACCGCTCTGCCGGAACTTTCAGACGGCGAGCGGTCGCGTCCAGAATGCGCTGGTTGGCCTGATGCGGCACGAACCAGTCAATGTCTGCAACCGTCACACCGCTGTCGCGCACCGCGGCCTCGATCGAGTCCGCGATGTTGATGACAGCGTGCTTGAAAACCTCCTTGCCGAGCATCCGCAGATGCCCAGCAGTGCCGGTGGTCGATGGGCCGCCATCGACATAGAGCAGATCGTGCAGCCGCCCGTCGGAATAGAGTTTGGTGTTGAACACGCCGCGGTCCGTCGAATCGCCTTTCCCCTCGCCCGCCTGCAGAACGACGGCACCGGCCCCATCGCCGAACAGCACGCAGGTGGTGCGGTCCGTCCAGTCCATCAGGCGGGACATGGTTTCCGCGCCGATGAGGAGAATCGTCTTTGCCTGCGCCGCCTTGATGAAATTGTCGGCGACAGCCATGCCGTAGATGAAGCCGGAGCACACCGCCTGAACATCAAACGCCGCGCCGCGGGTCATGCCCAGCCGCGCCTGAACGGAGGTGGCAACCGACGGGAATGTTTCGTTGGGTGTGGTGGTCGCGACAACGATCAGATCGAGCTGATCCGCCCCGATCTTGGCATCGGCCATGGCGCGCTCGGCCGCTTTGAGGGCCAGATCGACGGTGGTTTCGCCGTCCTTCGCGATATGCCGCCGCCGGATGCCGGTGCGGCTTGCGATCCATTCGTCGCTGGTATCGACAGTCTTGGCGAGCTCGGCGTTGGTGAGAATCCGGTCAGGGAGGTATGCGCCGCAACCGATCACCTGTGAGCGGATGATGCTCACGCGCCGGCTGTCCCGCTCGCGAGCACCGCCGGCGCCGCGCTGTTCGCGGTGAACGCCTGATGATCGGCTGCGATTTTTGCCATCACGCCGGTTTGGGCCATATCGATTGCCATATCGAGCGCGCTCGCAAATCCAACCGAATCCGTTCCGCCGTGGCTCTTTACCACGATCCCGTTAAGGCCAAGGAAAATCCCGCCATTGGCGGCACGCGGGTCGAGCTTGCGGCGCAGCGTCTTCAGCGCACCGCT
>JAICVV010000134.1 GCA_025935155.1 Alphaproteobacteria bacterium | reverse complement strand
CCCGATCAAAGCCTGGGATCGAAGCGCGGTCCCGCACGACCATTTCCAAATGACAATGCCGCTTCGCGCCGGAGCGCAACGCGTGCTGCTCGTGGCCATGCCGGATGACACTTCTGCAATGCTCGCCAGTTTCGATTCGCAGCACCTCATACGGCGCATCGCAATTCCGCTCGGCAGGCATCGGCAGCGGATCGTCACCTTGTATGACGCACATTTTTATCGCGGCCCACAGGATGCGCGACGGCCGCGATAGGCAATCATCGCGATATGCTCGGAAAACTTGAGGCGCCTTCAGCCCGCAGCGTGCGCCATCGCGCGAAAAGTTTGGTGAATTTTCGGGCCGCCCATCGCCTGTTCTGTTTACGGACGGAAGGAGTAGCGGAAAACGCGTGCAGCCCGTTCTACGGCACATTCCGTGCGATTACTTGCACAGATTTCAGTAATCCATGCCTTATATTGCGCAGTTTTATTGGTGAAAATTCCCTGAATTCCAGTATTCGCGCGGGTAACACTTGACAACCATACAGATGGCCCAAATATCGCGCCAATTGCTGCCCTGGGCACGGGAGACGCTGGGGTTTTCCGGGTCAGGGCGAGAGCGCAAGAGAGGACAATGAGTCTGCAGTTGTTGCGGGGGCGCGAGTTGAAGCCTCCGTTGCGGCCTGTTCCCCAACCGGACCTGCGGCCGAGCCCTCCACCCCAAGAAGCGAAGCAAATTCCGAGCATCGGCAGGGCCCCGCGCAAAGCCGCGCTTCGCTTTCCCGTCAATCCCGATACCAGAACTTTCTACCGCCGCTTCTATCCCGGCACCTCGGTGACCGAGTGGAACGACTGGCACTGGCAATTCCAGCACCGCATCCGCTCGCTGGACGAACTGGCCCGCATTTTCCGTTTGTCCGATGATGAACGGGAGGCGGTTGTACAACATACCGGCCCTCTGCCCGTCGGCATCACGCCCTATTACGCCAGCCTGATGAGCCGCGACGACCCAGCCGAGCCGTTGCGGCGGACCCACATCATGACGCGGGCTGAAGGCATCCGCATGCCGGGCGAATCCGACGATCCGCTGGGCGAAGATCACGACACGGCTGCGCCGGGGATCGTGCACCGCTATCCGGACCGCGTGCTTTTCCTCACCACCGGCACCTGCGCCACCTACTGCCGCTACTGCACGCGGGCCCGCGCGGTCGGCAATCCTGGCGGCGAATATCAGTTCTCGCCCAAGCAGTGGGAGAAGGCGTTCGCCTATCTCGAAGCCCACAACGAGGTGCGCGACGTGCTGCTCTCCGGTGGGGACCCGCTGTCGCTCAGCGACGAACGGCTCGATTTTCTGCTGGGCCGCCTGCGGGCCATGAAGCACATCGAATTCATCCGCATCGGCTCCAAGGTGCCGATGGTGCTGCCGCAGCGTATCACCAAGGCGCTGGTGAGGGTGCTGAAGAAGTACCACCCGTTGTTCATGAGCCTGCACATCACGCACCCGCGCGAATTCACCGATGAATCGCGCGAAGGACTGGCGCGGCTGGCGGATGCCGGCATCCCGTTGGGCAGCCAGACGGTGCTGATGCGCGGCATCAACGATGACATCGCGGTGATCAAGCCGCTGATGCATTTGCTGCTGAAGAACCGGGTGAAGCCCTATTATCTCTACCAGGTCGATCCCATTCGCGGTTCCAGCCACTTCCGCACCAATGTGCACAAGGGACTGGAGATCATCGAAGGCCTGCGCGGCTACACCACCGGCTACGCCACGCCGATTTTCGCCGTGGATGCGCCGGGCGGCGGCGGCAAGATTCAGATCGCGCCGGACTGCATCGTGGGCCGCGACGGCGACAACCTGCTGCTGCGCAATTTCGAGGGCGACGTATATCCATATCCCGATGCCGGCGGCACCCTGGGCACGGGGAAGTAGCGATGCGCATTGGCGTCACCTACGATCTGCGATCCGATTACCTCGCCATAGGCTACAGCGAGGAAGACACTGCGGAGTTCGACAGCGAAGTCACCATTGACGCGATATGCGACGCGCTTGCCTCCATGGGGTGGCAGGTTCGGCGCATCGGCAATGTGAAGGCGTTGGCGGAAGCGCTGGTCGCGGGCGAGCGCTGGGATGCCGTATTCAATTTCTGCGAAGGGCTGAAAGGGCTGGCGCGCGAAGCGCAGGCCCCGGCACTGCTCGATGCCTACGATATTCCGTATGTGTTTTCGGATGCGCTAACGCTTGCGCTTTCACTCGACAAATCCATGGCCAAGCGCGTGGTGCGCGATTGCGGCATCGCTACGCCGGATTTCGCCGTGATCGAACGCGTGGCCGATCTGCGGAACATGAAGCTGCCGTTTCCGCTGTTCCTGAAGCCGGTGGCGGAAGGTTCCGGCAAGGGCGTCAATGCGAAATCCAAAGTGGACGAGCCAGCCGCGCTGAAGCGGGTGGCGGCGGAATTGCTGGCCCGCTTTCAGCAGCCCGTGCTGGTGGAGACGTTTTTGCCGGGGCGGGAATTCACGGTCGGCATTCTTGGCACCGGCGAAGAGGCCCGCGTACTGGGCGTGAGCGAAATTGTGCCCAAGGAACACTGGGTGGGCCACGGCTACGGTTTCGAAAACAAGGAAGAAGGCTGGCAGGACAAGGTAGCGATTGTGGCCGCCGATCCGGCAAGCGCGCGCGCGGCGGGTTCGGTTGCGCTGGCCGCATGGCGGGCATTGCGCTGCCGCGATGGCGGGCGCGTCGATATCCGCAACGATGCCAACGGCCGGCCGAACTTCATGGAAGTGAACCCGGTGGCGGGTCTTCGCCCCGAGCATTCCGACCTTTGCCTGATCGCCGCGCGTGAAGGGCTCACCCATCGCGACCTCGTTGTCCGCATCATGGACTCGTTCCTGAAGCGGAATCCCCAGCTCGGCGCCAGGCTGCGCGTTGCCGCATAGCATGCGCGTTCTTGTGCTGCATTCGGACGTGGCGCCGGATGCGCCCGCCGACGAGCTGGACACGCTGATCACAGCGCGGGCGATTGGCGAGGCACTGGAATCGCGCGGCCATCAGTCGAGCCTTGCGCCGTTTGTCTTTGATTTGTTCGCTTTGCGAACGCTGATCGTTGAGCATCACGCCGATGCCGTGTTCAACATGGTGGAAGCAATCTTCCGGCAGGGAGAACTCGCACCTGTCGTTCCCACCTTGCTGGAAAAGCTGAACGTGCCGTTCACCGGCTGCCCGTCTGCACCGATGGCGCTGACCGGCGACAAACCGCTCGCCAAAAAGGTTTTGCAGCTTGCCGGACTGCCGACGCCGGAGTGGCACGAAGCGCCGTTCGATGATGTTCGCAACGGCATCCGCTACGTCGTGAAATCGGCCACCGAAGATGCCTCTCTCGGACTGGATGGCGCCGCCGTAGTAACAGGCCGCGAAGCGATACGTGCCCGCGCGGAATTCTCCAAGCGTGAATATGGCGGCCGCTGGTTTGCCGAGGAATACGTCGAGGGGCGTGAGTTCAATATCTCGGTACTGGAAGAAAACGGGCAACCCCGCGTCCTGCCGATCCCCGAAATGGTGTTCCACAACTGGCCATCGGGTCACCCCCGAATCGTGGGTTACGATGCGAAATGGGCAGAGGACTCCACCGACTATAACGAAACGATCCGCCAATTCCGGGACGAAGCAGACGAGCCTGTGCTTCACAGGCAACTGACCCAGCTTTCAGAAGCAGCGTGGCGGCTGTTCCGGCTGAAGGGATTCGCGCGGATCGATTTCCGCGTCAGCGAAACGGGCGAGCCCGTCATCCTTGAGATCAACCCCAATCCCTGCCTTGAGCCGAGCTCCGGCTTCGCCGCCGCCGCCGCGGAAGCCGGCATGAGCTACGCGGAAGCCATCGAGCGCATATTGAGGGCCGCGTTGCCGGACTAATCGCGCCGCGCTCTGTGCTACATCGTTTTCGAGTGAAGCTGTGGGATAACCCGCATTGGCTGGACCAGACAATTATTATCGCGCAAGCCTTGAGCCAACCGCTGCACTTCCGCGGCTGAAGGGAACGCATCGGACCGGCGTCTGCATCATCGGCGGCGGCTTCACCGGGCTTTCTGCCGCGCTCCATCTTGCCATCGGCCGCGCGCGGGTCACCCTGATTGAAGCGGAGACCATCGGCTTCGCCGCTTCGGGACGCAATGGCGGGCAGATCCACACCGGCTTCCGCCAGACACAAGAACAGCTGGAACGCTGGCTTGGCGAAGTCCACACGCGCGATTTGTGGGCGCTGGGTGAAGAAGCCAAGGCATTGGTGCGTGAACTGGCGGCGACGCACCAGATCGATTGTTCATTGAAGAGCGGGCTTGTCATAGCGGCGCACGATCCGGCCGCGGCGCGCGAACTCGCCGAGGACACCGAATATCTGCGCAACCATTACGGCTATGACCTCGCGCGCATGATGGACGCTGCCGGGATATCGGCAAGTCTTGGAACGAACGTTTATCCCGCGGGACGGTACGATTCCGGTGGGGGGCATTTGCAGCCGCTGGCTTTCGCGCGCGGACTGGCCCAGGCGGCGGAACGCGCCGGCGCGCAGCTTTACGAATTCACCAGAGCCCGAGAGATCGAAGCGTCCCATTCCGGCGTGCGTGTTATCTGCGATGGCGCAATCATCGATGCCGCACAGGTCATCGTGGCGTGCGATGCCTTCACCGGCGACCTGCTGCCGGCGCTCGCGCCTTACATCGCGCATGTCGAAAGCTTCATCACCGCGACCGAACCGCTTCCCGATGAGCTTTACGCGCGCGTACTGCCCAGCGACGCCGCCGTTGCCGACACCCGCCACGTGCTCGACTACTATCGAAAAAGCGAAGATCGGCGCATGCTGTTCGCCGGCCGCGAGAGTTATTTCACCGTGCCGTCCGACATTGCACGCCTGGTGCGGCCGCGAATGGCGCACGTGTATCCGGCGCTGAAAGACGTGCGCATCGAATACGCCTGGCGCGGCGCTGTCGGCATCACTCGCACGCGCATGCCGCATTTCGGGCGGCTGGGCGAGCGCGTGCTGTTCGCCCATGGCTATTCCGGACAGGGCGTGGCGCTCGCCAATCTCGGCGGCAAGGTGCTTGCGGAAGCAGCAATGGGGAAACCGGAGCGGTTCGATATTCTAGCGCGCGTGCCGGCGAAACGCTTTCCCGGCGGCGCAGCGCTGCGCAAACCGCTCGTTTCAGCCGGCCTGCTCTGGTTCAAGCTGCTCGATCATTTCTGACCGACGCACAGTGGCAGTGCTCAGCCCCCCTTCCGCATCTTGAAGCCGGCGAACACCAGCAGTCCGCCGATCACCAGCGGAATGCCGCCGAACATCAGCGCTTCCAGCAGGATGCTGAAGCCTTCGCTGCTTGAGCTCGTCACCATGTCGTAGATTGCACCGACGCCGAAAATTCCGGTGCAAAGTCCGGAAGGAATCAGAATAAGAAGGCCAATAACAACAAGCGCGACAGCGCCGGCGCTCCAGTGCGGCTTGCCGGGAGGCGATGGCGGTGCAGTGTTCGGGTCATACATAAGCAGGCTCCCGAAGGCGCGGATCGATGCCTTCACGATAGAAGAGATTGTAGGTGTCGAACGGAATGATCTTCCGCTCCGGCGTCACGAAATGGATGCAGGAGCGCTTCACTGCGCCGATGCAGAAATTGTAGCGATCCAGAAACTGCACGATCACGATGCGGAACACTTTTTCGTAGCCGAGATCGGAGGGCACCTCCACTTTCGGCAGGCAGCAAAGCAGATCCCCCAGCGCCGTTTTGGTCGCTTCGCCGGTGGCCGAGAGCGACATCAGATTGGTGATGCGGCGCTGCAGCTCTGGGTATTTCTCGAAGGAAATCGTGTTCGGCGCAGCCGCCAGCAGTTCATTCTTCGGGATCAGCTTGGTGATCGGCGTCACCTTTGTGCCATCACGCAAACCATAGGCGATGGCGATTTCGTCCGGGTTGCACGGCAGCGGGATTATATCGTCCAGATCGAATACGCCGGAGTTCAAGCCGATCTCGCGGCGGATGTCGGTGAGTAAAAACCGGTCGCGGTTCTTGTCGAAATTCTCGTTGCGGCCGGCATCCTGCACCGGCTGGAAGGTAATGCCGCGCACGCATCCGTAGGTGAGCGCGTGGCGCACGATGGGGCCGATCTCGTCGTCGTTCTGGCCCCGCTTCACCACGCAAACCAGCGAGGT
>JAICVV010000182.1 GCA_025935155.1 Alphaproteobacteria bacterium | reverse complement strand
TAGACGCCGTCCACGTCGGTGTAGATATCGCAGCGATCGGCCTCGACAGCGGCGGCGACGGCCACCGCGCTGGTATCGGAGCCGCCGCGCCCCAGGGTTGAAATGCGGCCATCCGGCGCCACCCCCTGGAACCCGGCAACCACGGCCACTTCGCCGCTAGAAAGTCGTTCATTGAGGTGCGCGGGATCGATGCGTTCGATCCGGGCCGAGCCGTGGATCCCATCGGTATGGATGGGGATCTGCCAGCCCATCCAGGAGCGTGCGCTGATCCCACCCGCTGAAAGAGCGACGGCAAGCAATCCGGCCGTGACCTGCTCGCCGGTGGCGAGGACCGGATCGGACTCGCGCGGATCGTGGAGCGGAGCCAATTCCCGCGTCCAGGCGATAAGCTTATTGGTTTCGCCAGCCATGGCCGAAACCACCACAGCGACCTGGTGACCGCGTTCAACCTCCCGCTTCACAAGTCCCGAGACATGGCGAATGCGATCGAGGTCGGCGACCGAGGTGCCCCCGAACTTCATAACAATCTTGCCCATCCGGCCGGACTCACGCGCACGCCACTGGACCTCATAGACGGCAGGTGCCATTGGCTCAAGCGCGGGAAATGCCTGCGCAATCAAAGGGGCGTTCTGTTATTGTCACGCCGGACAAAAGCGGAGCAGGTGTGAGCGCAGCGTCATCCATCGACGAATCCGAGGTCGCAAAATTCGCCCGGCTGGCAGACGAGTGGTGGAACCCAAGAGGTTCCTTCGCCCCGCTGCATCGCTTCAATCCCATCCGGCTGCGCTTCATTCGCGACATTGCCGCGGAACATTTCGGCCGCGACACACGCGAACTGCCCCCCTTTCAAGGGCTTTCGTTGCTCGATCTTGGTTGTGGCGGCGGCCTGCTGTCCGAACCGCTATCGCGGCTTGGGTTTGACGTGCTGGGCGTGGATGCCGCAGAGCGCAATGTGGAAATCGCATCGGCGCACGCCGCGCGCGCAGTTGCACCGGTGTCCTATCGCTGCGCCACGGCGGAGATGTTGCGCGAGGAAGGGCTAACGTTCGACGTGGTTCTTGCGATGGAAATTATTGAGCACGTTCCCGATATACCCGGCTTTGTAATCGAGTGCGCCCGCCTGGTGCGTCCCGATGGCCTCCTCTTTATCGCTACGATCAACCGCACATTGAAGTCGCTGGCATTGGCGAAACTCGCTGCAGAATATGTGCTTCGCTGGCTGCCGCCTGGGACCCATGATTGGAACCGGTTCATTCCGCCGGATCGTCTCAGGGGACTCCTGAAGGACGCCGGGCTCAACATCCTCCGCCTGCAGGGCATGGTCTTCAGCCCGCTCGCGTGGGATTGGAGGTTGTCCCGCGACACAGATGTGAATTATGTGATTGTCGCCGGACAGGAAGGAAACCGCTGAATGCGTGCGCGCATCTACAAGCCTGCCAAGAACGCCATGCAATCCGCACGGGGGAACACGAAACAATGGCTGCTGGAATATGAACCTGCGCCGCTCATCCCCGATCCGCTGATGGGGTGGTCAAGCACCGAAGACACTCTCGCCCAGGTGCAGCTCGCGTTCGAAACAAAAGAGCAGGCGGTCGCCTACGCGCAGGCAAACGGCATCGATTACCAGCTGTTCGAGCCGCTACCGACCAGGGACAAGCCAAAAGCTTACGCCGATAATTTCAGATATGACCGTAAGGTGCCCTGGACGCACTAGCGTTTGAAAAGCAGATCTCGGAAGTCAAAACTCAGAAAGCGGAAGTTGTGGTATAGGGCGGTCCGGATTCTGGATTCTGATTTCCGGCTTCCGGTTAGGCCCCGTAGCTCAATGGATAGAGCAACAGCCTTCTAAGCTGCTGGTTGCAGGTTCGATTCCTGCCGGGGCCGCCACAAATCGGATCGAAAAATGTCGATGTCAGACGGCGTGGCAACGAAGCGAGGACGCCTGATCGAAGTGGAGGCGATCTTCGGACGGCTGCTCGCGTTTCCGGACGATCTCATCACCAACCAGATCGAGAAATTCGGAGCGCATGTCCGCCCCGAACTCGCAATGGTGCTGAGCATGATTGAACCCGGAGATCATGTGTTTGATCTGGGCGCGCACATCGGAACGTTCACAATTCCCATCGCGCAAAAGACGGGTCTGGCCGGCAAAGTGGTGGCAGTCGAGGCCCTGCAGCGGACTTTTCGTGTGCTGCAGCGGAACATTCGAAAGAACGGTGTGGAGCAGGTCGCTACTCCCGTGAATGCCTTGATTGGCATACCTGGCGCGCGCTACGCGCCGGTGCGCAACCGCAAGAACTCTGGCGGCACGCACTTCGAGTTGGGCGAAGGCAAGAGACCCGCCACGGCCCAGGCGGTGAGCATCGACATGCTTTGCGCGCAGTATTTCCAGCCTCGCGTAATCAAGATTGATGTAGAAGGGTTCGAATTCGCAGCCCTAAAAGATGCACGTGTTATCGCAGAGACCCGCCCAATCCTTTACGCAGAAGTCTCCGCGCGCAGTCTCCGCCGATTGGGCCACGGCATAGACGATCTCGATGAGCTGTTACGCCGCCACGAGTACCGCTTGTTCCGCAATGTCGCGCCTCGGAACGCCGGCAACGATACATTCGAAATTCGCGAGCTGGCCCGTTTGCGGGATGGGGGTGACTTTTTCGACGTCCTTGCAATCCACAAAGCCGATAAGCGCCTCCCGTCTTTATAGGGAACTTTGGATCCGCACCCGGTCGTGACTTGCGCGCGAGCGGCCGCTCCGCAACAGTGCGCCGGTTCAAAGGGTTGGGTGGACAGGTGAGCGACACGGCGGCCGCAGTATCCGCGGCGAAATTGCGCGGCGACGGCAGCGGCACGCGGGACCGAGCCTTTCTCGGTCATCCAGTCGGTCTCGCGTGGCTGGCGGGGTCCGAGTTCTGGGAACGCTTCGCCTATTACGGCATGCAGACGCTGCTGGTGCTGTATCTTACGCACTACCTGCTGCAGCCGGCTCACATCGAACAGGTGTGGGGCTTTGCCGCTTTTCGCAGCTTCATCGGCTGGGTTTACGGCACCCAGTCGCAAATGGCGCTCGCCTCCAATACGGCGCAGCTTTACGCCGCGCTGGTGTACGTCACGCCGCTTGCGGGAGGGTACATCGCCGACCGCCTGATCGGCCGCACGGCTACCGTCAGCATCGGTGCGATTATCATGGTGATCGGCACCTTTCTGCTGGCGCTGAATTCCACTTTTCTGCTGGCCCTTGTGCTGTTGCTGGCCGGCGTGGGTTGTTTCAAGGGCAATATCGCGAGCCAGGTGGGCGATCTCTATCGTATTGACGATCCCCGCCGTGCCGATGGATTCCAAATCTACTTCCTTGGCATCCAGCTGGCCGTAATCATTTCGCCTTTCATCTGCGGCACACTGGGGCAGAAGGTAGATTGGCACCTCGGTTTCGTCGCTGCGGGCGTCGGCATGGTGTTTGGGCTTGCCATCTATCTCGCCGGACGGCGCAATTTCCCGCCCGAACCCACCCGAAAGAAGGGCGGCCATGTCGCGCGCCCGCCGCTCACGGCGTCCGATTGGCGAACGGTTATCCTTTTGGTGGCGCTGCTGCCGGTGCTCGCCCTGTCGATCATCGGCAATCAGGAAATCTTTGATGCCTATCTCGTCTGGGGCGAAAAGGCGTTCCAGACGGTGTTCTTCGGCTTCAACATGCCGATCACCTGGCTGGTGTCGCTGGATGCGTTCGTCAGCGCGGTCACCATGATAGGTGTCATCGCCTTCTGGCGCTGGTACGGCAAACACTGGCAGGAACCTGCCGAGATCACCAAAATCGTCATTGGGGTGGCGATCAGCGCGTTAGGCCCGCTGGTGCTGGCAGGATGCGCTTTCGTGGCCGATACAACGCACCATCCTGTGCCGCTCTATTGGGCGCTCGGCTTCCACATTCTGAACGACATCGGGTTCGCCAACGTGCTGCCGGTGGGGCTGGCACTCTATTCGCGCGCCGCGCCGAAGGGTCTGGGCGGCACCATGATCGCGGTCTATTACGTCCATCTGTTCATGGGCAACTTGCTCACCGGTTATCTCGGTGGCCTGCTTGGTACCATGCCCAATTCGACCTTCTGGCTCTTGCATGTGGGATTGATGGCCGTTGCGGCAGTCATTCTGCTGATCGCGCGCTGGCTTTTCGCCGATGCTCTCGAACCCGCGGCGGCACCCGCCGAAGCCGCCACGTAAGGCCAAAACGGAATTTCTGCTCACAACCAGAAATAAAGCCTTGACAGCGGTACGCTGGGTTTGCACATTTTCGTCATTCTCCGAACGTGCGCCTTGCGTGACCGGAAGCACTGCTTTCGGCCGATTTCCTGCCTTACGTCAAAGCGCTTGCCGCGCCTCAGAATTGGCCCGTACAAGGGCCGCCCGCATACACGCGTATCTCAGAAGGAATGCCGCCCCACATGAATGTGGAAATCACAAAGCTCCCCAATGGACTAGCCATCGTTTCCGATCCGATGCCGCAGCTGGAAAGTGCCGCTCTCGGCGTCTGGGTCAATGTTGGTGGCCGCAACGAGACCAGGCCCGTGATGGGCGTCTCGCACATGCTCGAGCACATGGCCTTCAAGGGTACCGAACGCCGCACGGCCCGCCAGATCGCAGAGGAAATCGAAACTGTAGGCGGCTACATGAACGCCTACACCAGCCGTGAGCAAACCGCTTTTCACATGCGCACCCTGAAGGCGGATGTGCCGCTTGCCATCGACATTCTCGGCGATATTCTCACGCACCCAACTTTCGATCAGACTGAGCTGGAGCGCGAGCGGCAGGTCGTGCTGCAGGAAATCGGTCAGGCGCGCGACACGCCGGACGACATCGTGTTCGATCACCTCCAATCGGTCGCCTTCCCCGAGCAGCCGATGGGGTGGCCCATTCTCGGTAACGAGAACACCGTCTCGAATTTCAGCCGCGAGAACCTGCAGACCTATATGGGCGCGAACTATCGCGCCTCCAGTATGGTGTTCGTCGCCTCCGGCGCGGTCGAGCACCCGTGCGTGGCCGAG
>JAICVV010000258.1 GCA_025935155.1 Alphaproteobacteria bacterium | reverse complement strand
TGCGTGCGCATGCGCGGCATTGTTGCGGCGCTCAACGGGAACGGGCCCGGCGCGGCAGCGTGGTTTGCCGAAGCCGTGAAGCAGGGACCTTCTCTTCCCTTCGCCTACAACGATTGGGGCGAGATGCTGCTGCGGCAAGGCGATCTCGACGGCGCCATTGCGAAATTCGCCGTCGCCAACAGCAAGGGTCCGCACTTCGCCGATCCGCTGGAAATGTGGGGCGAGGCGCTGATCGCGAAGAACCGCTCCGATCTGGCGCTGGCCAAATTTGAGGAAGCGGCGAAGTACGCACCCAACTGGGGCCGTCTGCATCTCAAATGGGGCGAAGCGCTGTGGTGGTCCGGCGATCATGCCGGCGCACAAAAGCAATTCGCCACCGCCGCGCATCTCGATCTCACCCCATCCGAAAAATCCAAGCTTGCGAGATTGCGCGGTTATGGCTGACGATCTTGGCGACAGCGCGAACATCTCCGCCGGAGTCGATCCGGTGGCAATCCACGCGTCGCTGAGCGGCGCATCGGAAGAGGCCCGCGTTTACTTGCGCGAGCAGGCCGAGCTGGCGCGTCTGCAGAAGCAGAACCTGCTTGAACAGAACCGGTTCGAGCTGTCGCATCTGCGCTTCCGCCGTTTGGCCGATTGGGGCAAGGCGGCGCTTGAAATTGGCGTGGGACTGATCCTTCTGCTGATTGTTGTCGCGCTCGGCGCGATGATATGGAGCGCCTACGACAGCGGCGGCCTGGTGATCGAGCCATTCTCTGTCCCGCCGGACCTCACGGCGCGAGGCCTGAACAGCCAAACTGTGGCGGCAAAGCTTCTCGACCGGCTGTTGCAGATGCAGGCCGAAACGACCTCGCAGCGCGCGCCGCAGAGCGTCCAGAACTACTGGGGCCAGGACATCAAGGTGATGATCCCCGACACGGGGATATCGCTGGGCGAACTGGATCGCTTCCTCAATCTCAGGCTCGGACATGCGACGTATGTATCGGGCGAAATCGTGCGCGCAGCTGCCGGCATCGCGATCACGGCGCGCTCCGGCACTGACGGCAGCGCAACGGTAAGTGGCAACGAAAGCAATCTCGATCCGCTGATGCAGCGTGTTGCAGAGCAGGTCTACCGCCTGACACAGCCATATCTCTATGGCGCGTGGCTGCAGGCACGCAATCGCACCGGCGAAGCGCTCCCGATTTTCGTCGCGCTGGCTACCAAGGGACCTGCCCAGGAGCGCGGCTGGGGTTATCTCGGCTGGTCGAATTGCGTGGAGGAGACGGCCGGCGAAGAAGCGCGCCTGCCCATGCTGCAGCGTGGCGTGGCAGCCGATCCGCATCTCTTCATCCTCCGCCAGAACATCGCGCTGTCCGAAGACGCGCTCAGCCGGCCGCAGGCGGCGAATGAGGATGGCGCGAAAGCGCTCGTGCTGCTGGCGGCGCCGGGACATGGCGGAATCCGTGACACCGTCGCGCCGTTCTCGCGCGCGCGGATGCTGTCCGTTATCGATTCGAACACCGGCGACTTCCACACCGCAGCGGCGCGACTGGTGAAGGACTACAGCGAGAACCATTTCGCCGCGTCCATTTTCAGCGTGCGCGGCGTGGTGGCACGGGCATTTGCCGGAGAGCACGATCTGCGCAATGCGCGAGCTGCAATGGCCATGCACTATGGCGAGAACGCCATCAATCTCTCGGTCAGGGACATGGACGATCTCGCGGCGGCGGTTGTCATTGCCGCGCAGGCAGAAGATTGGCGCGCGGTTTCCGCGCTCGGCGCGAAGACCCGGGCCATCTTAGCGAAGCAGCCCGCGCTGCACGGTCTGGCGGCGGCGCGCATCCCTCCGCTCGCCGCTTATGCGCAGGCGAAGCTCGGCGACCTCAAGGACGCAAACGCATTGATTGCCAAATCGCCGGACCATTGCGATCTTTGTCTGCGGGCGCGGGCCGAGATTGCCGAGCTGCAAGGCGAGCACGCACGCGCCGATTGGTGGTTTGCGCGCGCTGTCGCGGAAAATCCGTCGATTCCATTCGCCTATGCTGATTGGGGCGAGATGCTGCTGCGCGAGGGCGATCTCGATGGCGCCATCGCGAAGTTCACCATTGCGACTCAGAAAGGCCTGCACTTTGCCGATCCGCTGGAGATGTGGGGCGAGGCGCTAATCGCGAAAAATCGCTCCGATCTTGCGCTGGCCAAATTTGAGGAAGCGAACAAATACGCGCCCAACTGGGGCCGCCTGCATCTCAAATGGGGCGAAGCGCTGTGGTGGTCCGGCAATCGCGACGAAGCGAAGAAGCAATTTGCTCTCGCGCGCATGCTCGACCTTGCAGCACACGAAAAATCCGAACTGGCAAAAGTTGAAACGAAGGGCAGGGGAGCGGGGCCATGAACGACAACATGCACAAGAAGCTCGGGCCGTTTCTCGCGACCATGGTGGTTGCGAGTTCGATGATCGGCTCGGGAATTTTCCTGCTGCCGGCGAGCCTTGGCGCAGTGGGTTCGATCTCTATTTTGTCGTGGCTTATCGCCACCGCCGGCGCGGCGGTGATCGGCGGGGTGTTCTGCTGGCTTGCGCTGGCCGATCCGCACGCGAAGGGCTTGTTCTCGTACATACGCGATGCGTTCGGACCTTCCGCCGGATTCGTGATCGGCGCCCTTTATTGGGCGAGCTGCATCATCGCCTGCGTTGCCATCGCGCTGGCCGTCACTGGGTATCTCAGCGTGTTCGTGCCCCCGCTTGCCAGGCCGCCGTTCTCGAATGTGGCGACCGTCGCCATCATCTGGCTGCTGGTGGCCGTCAATGTTGTGGGGCCGCGTTTCGTTGCAGGCCTGCAGTGCTGGAGCCTGGCGCTCGGTCTCGCGCCGGTGCTGCTGGCGGCCATTGGCGGCTGGTTTTTCTTTCACGCGCACACGTTTTTTGCCTCATGGAATGTAACCGGCGGCAGCCCTATCACAGTCGTGCCGCGCGCCACGGTCACCGCGTTCTGGGCGTTTCTCGGCATGGAGAGCGCCATCGTGCTTTCCACCCGCGTGCGCAATCCGGGCCGCGACGTGGCGATCGGCACGCTGGGCGGCATCGGCATCGCTGCGCTCATCTACATCGCCGCGTCCGCCGCGCCGATGGGCATGCTGCCCGCGGCGGCGCTGGCGAAATCGGCGGCGCCGTTCGCCGATGCATTTGCGCCGGTGCTTGGCGCGGGCGTTGCCGGCGCAGTCGCGCTTTGCGCTATGATCAAGGCGAGCGGCACACTCGGCGCTACTCTGCTCCTCACGGTGGAAACCGCGGAATGTGAATCCGTGCTGAGCCACATGCGCCGCGGGGAATCTATCCGCGAAGCGCATCGGGCATCGATACCGAACCTCATTTCCACCGGCGTGCTGTGCAGTATCGTGGCGGTAGCCTCCGCAAGTCCCACGCTGGCGCGCCAATTCACCCTAATCGCGAATGTGGCCGTGGTCATGAGCGTGCTGATCTACGGCGGAGCAGGGCTCGCCTTGCTGCGTCTGAGCGCAGCACTGCCGCAGGCAAGACGACTCTGGGCGCGCGCCATTACCGTCGCAGCAGTCCTGTTCAGCGTCGCACTCGGCGCCTCGTCGGAGCCGTTGGTGCTGGTTTGGACGGCTGCCGCCGTTCTCGTTACGCTTCTTCTTTACGCCTCCACGCGCATTTACCGCGCGCAGCGGGCAGCGCGCGCGTGATGAACAGCGAGAGCAATCCGGGCGCAACAAACGCCGCGCGCAATGCCCTCGTCGCGATGGCGGCGCTGGCGATTTTCATCAACTATGTCGATCGCGGCAATCTGGCGACCGCGGCGCCGCTGATCAAATCGCAGCTGCATCTTTCCAACGTGCAGATCGGGCTGATGACGTCCGCCTTCTTCTGGACCTACACGCCGGGCCAACTGTTCGCGGGATGGATCGCCGAACGC
>JAICVV010000209.1 GCA_025935155.1 Alphaproteobacteria bacterium | reverse complement strand
GTCAGCACCATCTGCGTCGCAATGGCCGCATCGACAGCCGAGCCACCCTTGCGCAGCATCTCCAGCCCTGCGCGCGCTGCGTACGGATTGGCGGCGGAGATCATGTGATGGGTTGCAACGGGTCCGCGTGCCATAGCAGGCGGCGCAAGGAACAGCAGCGCCAGACTCAACGCGAACAGCTTGGATTTTATTGTGAGGTTTCTGAGAAATGGCATGCGACCGCTCATAGCACGCGAGCGCGAAGGACGGGCAATAGTCTTTGCGATTCTATTCTGCGGCAGTGCGGAGGCTCATTTCTGCCGTCAGATGCGCCGGGATCGCCAGCAGCGCAACTTCGCCAACCGCGCGTAACGACGGCTCGGACGCCAACTGTCCGCTGGCGTTGCGTCGGGCCGGCACCCGAGCTCCGGGCCGCCATGTGCGGCGATGGTCTTGAAGCATCCTGTCCAGAAAATGCGCGCGCACGCCGGCATTTTCGATCTCCTCCGCTACCTCGCGGCACAACTGCTCGTAGGTTTCGGTACGGTCGCCGGCGCGCATCACGGCCAGTTTCGCATAAGGGCCAATAATCAGCGACAATTCATCTGCCAGCCGAGTGATCGCGGCGGCCGGCCCCAGCCGTTCGACGGCGAGTTGCGCACCGGCGCTGGCGATTTCCGGCGTGAGATCGAATTCCGGCACTTCGAATGCTTCGCCGCGCAGCAGCATGTAGCGCGAGCCTTCGCTCCATTCGGGCATAACAATACGCTCGTCCGGTGCATAGAGCAGCAGCTTTGCTTCTTTGGCGATTCTCTCTGCAGTTCCTTCGGAATGACCTGCTGGCAGAACGCATGCAATCTGCGGAGTGAGTTTCTCGGGATCCTGCAGCGCGCGTTCCAGGCTGTCCTGGGCCGATGCGGAAATTGCGCAGGCCGTCGGGTGAGGAAAGGCGATCCGGTTACGCTGAAAGGAATACCAGATGCGACGCACGATTTCGCCTTCGATCAGCGTCCGCTCGGGATAGCTGCGCGTCCAATAAAAGATGCGGAACCGCACTGACTCCTTGTCTGGCTCGAAGCTGACCGGCGCAACTTCGATGGGACGGCCCTTCTCGACCAAAGCGAGATCGGAAACCAGCTCACGCGCCAACTCGCAGATTTGCTGCGGCGGATGATCGATCGGACCGAGAAAATTGAATTCCGCGCGATGCGTATCTGTGGCTCGCAAGACCTCAGTAGATGCCTCCGTCAGCCTGCCGTTGGGAATCACGATCAGCCGCCCGTCGGGCCGCCGCCCAATGGCTGCGCGCCAGTTCAGCGATTCAATCCGCACAGCCTCGTTGTCGAGCAGCACGCAATCGCCCACATGCACGGCGCGGTCCGCATGTAGCGCCAGGCCTGCAATCATGCTCGAAAGTGTCGGCTGCATGGCGAAGCCCACCGCGGCCGTGACGATGGCGGAAGTGGTAAGCACCGCGGTCAGGTCGAAACCGAAGTAGCGCAATGTCGCGAAGCTCGCCGCAAAGGTGAGGAGTCCGTAGATGATGACGCGCTGAAACCCCGTGACCGGCATGCCCATCACGCTCGCGGCAAAGCTCAGGATCAGCTTGCCTGCCACCATCACCACGAGGACCGCTGTCACGGCGACAGCCGCCCCTGTCAGCACGGTATGTGCGATCCCGACCCCCAGCACCGCGTCGCTCTGGGTAAAGATGGCAATGGCCCATAAGAGCGCAGCGAAGAAAGCGGCGGGAATCAGAGGAGAGCGCGCGAACCTAATCATGCTTGCCCCCGATTTGTGCCAGTGCCTTGGCAAGGCTCACCCGCAGACGCTGTATCGACTCCGCCAATGTCCGGATTTCACGGGCGCCTGACGTGGGCAGCTCTGGCGCACTGGAGGTCGAGCGGCTTGCCTGGTCGGCGGCATGTGCAAGGCTGGTAAGGGGCGTGGCGACGGTGGCCTCCAGGGAGGCGGTGAGCCCGAAATAGGCCAGAGCGAAAATGAGCGTCAGGCCCCCGATCAGAAGGCTCTCCAGCTCCAGGGTACTGCGGAATTGCTGCGTCACCGGCACGGTCAACAGCTGTACGCCAACGATTTCCCCCATGTGCCAGCCGAAGCCATTGTTCGGTCCATATTTCGCGACCATCAGTTTGGGCGCACGCTGCGGGGTATCGTGGCAGACAATGCATTTCTCGTCTTTGATCTGAATGGGGCGTGCCAGATAGAAGAGCCGCTGGCCGCCTTGATCCAGGGTACCCCGTATCTCCTTCAAACCTGCATCGTTGCGAAATTGCCGGATGAGGTCGACTTCAAATGGGCCGGCCCTATCCGCATTGGACGTGGGGTTGAGCGCGGCTTCGCGATAGGTGTAGGCGGCGTCACCGGCACTGACGCTACGGAACACGGTTTGCGCAGCGAAGGCCGGCACAGTTTCCTCGTGGAACACCGCATCGTGCAGCCTGGCGATATTGGGCAGGATGTGTTGAGTCGTGTAGCCGCGCACTGCAAGGGCAGAGGACAGCATCAGCTCCGCCTGCTGACCGGCATTTTGCATCGCGGCATGTTCAAGCAGGACGTAGAAACCGCCACCGCCGACAAACAACGCGATCAGAAATATAATCAACAGATTGCGGCGTATGATGCCGCGGATGGTAGGTACAGTCATCGAGAAGCCCCGGCCTGGCGAACATTTACAGCTTGGTTCACACCGCCGGATCGAACAAGAGCCCTCAGTCGATTAAAGCAGAGTAGACGAGCGAGCGCAGGTCGCGCCGCAAAGCAAGGCGCGCTTCTGTTCCGATCACCTGTGTCATGAAGACGACCGCAAGCTCCTCTTTCGGATCGATCCAGAACGCCGTAGAAGCCGCACCGCCCCAGAAATATTCGCCCACGCTGCCGGGCACATGCGTCTTTGCCAGATCCATGGTGACGCCGCAGCCGATGGAAAACCCCACGCCGGCGTATCCTGCCTCGCTGAACAAGGCTTCGGCAGGCATCATGTCCGCCATGAGTTTTCCGCCGGGCAAGAGGTTAAGGCTGAACATTTCGACCGTCTTGGGCGATAGGAGGCGCACACCGTCAAGTTCGCCACCGTTCAGCATCATGCGGCAGAAGCGCATGTAGTCGCTGGCAGTGGAAACGAGGCCGCCGCCGCCGGATTCGAGTTTGGGAGGCTCGGCATAGGTGGAATTCTGCGCATCGTCCTGCACCTCCAGGCCGCCGCCCTTTTTCGGCATGTAGCAGGAAACGAATCGCTCGCGTTTTCCAGCGGGAACGGAGAAGCCGGTGTCATTCATGGCCAGCGGCTCGAAAATCCGGGTACGGAGAAACTCGCCGAAGCTCTGCCCGGATATCTTCTCCACCAGGTAGCCAAGCACATCGATGGAGACGGAGTAACTCCAGTATTCGCCCGGCGAGAAATCGAGCGGCAAGTTCGCAAGCTGCGCGATGAATGCTTCGAGGCCGCCTTCCGTCTGGAAATCGCCAATCTTGAGGCGGCGATATTCTGCATCCACGGCGGTGCGCATCAGAAAGCCATAGGTGAGCCCGGACGTATGCCTTGCGAGATCGATCACCTTCATCCGGCGCCTGGGAGGTGCGGTAACGAATTGACCTGCCGTACTCGGGCCAAGGCTGGGAACGCCGCTGACGTAAACGCGCAAGTCCTTCCACGCCGGAATGAAGGTATGCACCTCGTCGTCCAGCGCGATGCGGCCTTCCTCCGCCAGCATCATCAAAGCGACTGCCGTGATCGGCTTGGTCATCGAATAGATGCGGAAGATCGCATCCTCGCGCATCGCTTTGTTGCGCGAGATGTCCATCGATCCGGCGGCGCTGCTGCGCGCGAGCTCACCGCGCCGGAATATCTGGACGACGAAGCCGGGCAGAAGCCCGCTATCCACGTATTTCTCGGTGATGCGGCGATGCAGCCGGTCGAGACGCCCGCTGGACAGGCCGATGGATTCCGGTTTCATGAACGAGCTTCCGATTGCTTTATCGCCCGCGCGCCACAAAGAATGGATTGGCGAATTTCTCCTCCACCTTTCCGTAGGTGAACGGGCGGCCGTCGATGGTCGTGACGCTGCCACCGGCCGCTGCGAGCACCGCATGACCGGCAGCAACATCCCATTCCATGGTGCGGCCAAGGCGCGGGTAAATGTCGGCCTCGCTCGCCGCGATGAGGCAGAATTTCAACGACGATCCCGCCGCTGCAAAATCTTTAACCGGAAATTTCTGAAGGTATTCTTCGGTCTTGTAATCCCGATGACTGCGGCTGGCGACAGCGACCAGCCCATTGGCCGGCGCGGGCCGCGCGGAAATCCGTTTTGCTCCTGACAAATCTGGCGCCTTGCCTGGTTCTGTGGCGATTTCGAAAGCGCCCCCCGGAATTTCCCCCACAAACAGGCGATCTTTCGCGGGCAGGTACACCACGCCACGGATCGGCCTTCCATTCTCAATCTCGGCGATATTCACCGTGAACTCGCCATTGCGGCTGATGAACTCCTTCGTGCCATCCAGCGGATCGACAAGAAAGAATCGCGCTCCGATTTCGCTTACCCGGCCGGCTGCGGCTTCCTCTTCGGCGAT
>JAICVV010000434.1 GCA_025935155.1 Alphaproteobacteria bacterium | reverse complement strand
GGTTGTACCCGGCTCGCCATTTTTTGCGCGCCCCTCGCCGGGGATGACACGATTGGGGATATTCCTTGTTCAAAATCGGAATCCTCCCCGCGTTGGGGGTGAAGGGGCGGCGATTGATCGGCGGAAAATGACCCATGAAGCGATGCTCCCGCCGCTTGAACACGTACTCTGTTTGTTCTATCGTGCCTTGATGGACAAGGAAAGAGTTTTGTGCGCTCTGCGGGCCTATCTGCAGGCGCAGTCGGAACTGAATGCGGCGTGCCTGAGGCGGGTGGCTGCGGCCAACGATCCGCGGCTGAAGTCGGCCTGGATCGGCGTGTTCGTCCGGCTGTGCGATGCCGTGGTGGCGAATGCGCATGCCATTGCCGATCTGAAGCATGGGCGGGGACCGGTCAACCTGCTCTCGCGCCTGCGTCTGCCAAAGCTGCCCGGTTTGCCGGAGGAGGGGGAGGGACCCTCCCCCGATTTCCGCAAAACAACCTCAGCCAGAATTGCGAGTAGGGGCAGCAGGTTAGAGCACATGACCACCGGAAAGATGACCACCGGAAAGAGCCGTGCCCTCTTATCCTCCCCCGCTTACGGGGGAGGTGGATCGCCGCGGGTCCCCCCTCCGCCTCGCTACGATTGGCACCTCCCCCGTAAACGGGGGAGGATAGCAAAGTCGAAAGGCGGAGCCCCGAAGGGCAACGCTAACGCGCGGAAGTCCGGTGCCCACACCGCCGAATTTCGGGAATTCCAGCGCGCCGTTGCGCTGTATGCGCGAACCATGAAGGCCGAAATGGCGCTTCTTCGCGCCCTGCTACCGAAGCCACAACCCCGGATGGCCTACAGGATCACCACGCCGGAGCGCTGCTATGTTCGCACGCGCCGCGGTTTAGCGCGACCGATGCAGCTTGCCGCCGGTCATCGGCTGGCAAACGCCGGTGGTGGTGGGCAGGCTGAGCGGCAAGCCCTTGATGGAACGCACGGCCAGATAGGCGAAGGCTTCCGCCTCTATGAAATCGCCGCGCCAACCCGCATCTTCCGCGGACAACACCGGCGCGTTCACCCATGCCCGCAGCTCCGCCATCAGCCGCGGATTGAGCCGGCCGCCGCCGCACACCACCCAAGTGGCCGCCGGCTCGGGGAAGTGTTCGCGCGCCCGCGCGATCGCGGCAGCGGTAAAGGCGGTGAGTGTCGCGGCGCCGTTTTCCGCGTTCAAATGCGCTACCGCATCGGCCGTAAAATCCAGCCGGTCGAGCGATTTCGGCGGCACACGCTCAAAGAACGGGTGCTGCAGCATCCCGGTAAGCGCCGCATCGTTGACGCGGCCCGCACCCGCCAGCGCGCCGCCTTCATCGACAGGTTTGCCCGTATGCCGTTGCGCCCAATCGTCGATCGGCGCATTGCCGGGCCCGGTATCGAAAGCAAGAATGGTATCGCGCGAAATGTAAGTGACGTTCGCCACCCCGCCGATATTCACCACCGCAACGGGCGGTTCGAGGGACGCGGTCTCCTTCACCAAGGCGGCATGATAGAGCGGCACCAACGGTGCGCCTTCACCGCCTGCCTTCACATCCGCGCTGCGGAAATCGTTCACCACATCGATGCCGGTGAGCCGCGCCAGCAGCGCCCCGTCGCCGATCTGCCACGTCCAGTGCTGTTCGGGGCGATGCAGGATCGTTTGTCCGTGATAGCCGATCAGCGCGACATCGCCTGGTGCAAGTCGCGCCTTCTCCACCAGCGCGGCCACGGCGCGGGCGTGCGCTTCCGTGGAAATCCGCTCGGCTTC
>JAICVV010000070.1 GCA_025935155.1 Alphaproteobacteria bacterium | reverse complement strand
TTCTTCTCGACCGCCACGCGCCCGACATACAGCCAGATCGGCCGTTCGAACGGCAGGCTTGCACCGGGAACGGGCCGGAACAGGTCCACATCCACCCCGCGCGACCAGATGCGCAAATTGTTGAAGCCGTGCCCCTGCATTTCACGCTCCAGCGTTTGAGTCGCCACCATCATTGCGCTGGCCGGAGCATGAAAGTGCCGCAGCGCACGATAGATCGCCTTTTCCGGCACGAAGGGGAAGCGTGCCGTGACGTACTCCGGAAAGCGGGTGTGAAAGGATGTGGTAAACGCCATCTTCCTCCTTATGCAGATAGCACGGGCGCTCCAGCCGAGCGGCCCCTCGGTGGCAATGTGGACCGCGGTCGGCTGAAATTCCGCGATCAGCCGCTCCAGACTTTTCCGCGGCCGCACAGCGAGGCGGATTTCCGGATAGGTGGGAAGCGCCACAGTAAAACATTCTTCAGGCGTCGCGTAGCGGACGTCATGCCCGAGCGCCGTAAGATCGCGGCCAAGAATCTCAAGCGTACGAACGACGCCGTTCACCTGGGGTGCCCACGCATCGGTGACGATCAACAACCGCAAGGATGGGGAAGGAGTGGTAATGGGCGGACGCTCTGCGTTTGCTGACCAGGCACGATTCGCGGCGGCTGCTGTAGCAAATTGAGAGCTTTCGCGCCAACTCCTGCGCGGGCCGCCCGCCGGGATCCTTGAGCATGGAAAACGGTCAACCATTCATTTACCGACTCAGCTATTGTTATGCCGATGGACGCCGCCTCCGGTTTCCGCATGGAACAGTCCCGCACGCTTCTTGGCCCGTGGCGATGGGTGACGATCGCCTGTGCTGCCATTTGCGCGATGGCTGGTATCGTTGTTCTCGCCGTACCGGGTGCCGCAGCGTGGGATGGTGTGGCACTTTTATTCGGCATTGCCGTGATCGGTGCCTCGCTATTGTTTGTACTCGGGACCCGGGAGGATCCCGCTGAGAACGCGCGGCAGATAGCGGAAGCCGCTGCTGCCTCTCACATTGCGTGGGCGATCACCCATAACGATGGCGCTGTCGCCGCCTGCAACGAGGCGTACCGGAGTCTGGTGAACGTGAACCCAACCGAGGCTCCGCCCCCGCCCGAGTTGGCTTTCAGGACCGAGAGCGCGACTGCGCTGTACCGGCTCACCCGTAGCGCGGCGGCGCGGCAAGCCAGGGAAGAGTCGATCGCACTCACATCCGGGCCGCAGTTCATCGCCTCCGTCAGGCCGCTAAAGAGCGGTGGGACTGCCTGGTGGTTTCTGCCTGCCGTGCCTGAGCACAATCCACGGCCGTCGCTGGAGGTGCCGAGTTCGTTCGGGCCGGCACCCCTGCTCAAAGATGCACCGGTCGGCATCGCAACGGTTTCCGCAGAAGGTCACATTCGCGAGCACAATGGCGCTTTTGCGGCGTTCTTCGGTCAATCGGATGTGTCCGGCCGCGCAATAGGCGAACTGGTCGGGTCTTCGGATCGCGATCCAGTCGACGACCTCCTCGCCGGAACGCCCGCGCTCCCGAATGGCCCAATCGAGATTCGTGCAGCCGCGAAACCGGAATCTGCAGCTGAACTGTATGTCCGACCAATGGATTCGGCAGGCGAACGCCGCGTTTCACTTTATCTGATCGATGTCTCGGAACTTAAGAAGCTGGAAGCAAAATTTTCGCAGGCGCAAAAGATGCAAGCCGTCGGCCAGTTGGCAGGCGGGGTGGCGCACGACTTTAATAATCTTCTTACCGTAATCATCGGGAATTCAGAGCTCCTCCTGATGCGGCATCAGGCCGGCGATCCCTCCTTCCGGGACATCAACGATATCCGCCAAACAGCCATTCGCGCCGCGAATCTCGTTCGCCAGCTTCTGGCCTTCTCGCGTCAGCAAACGTTGCAACCGCGGGTCGTCGATCTTGGCGTAATGCTTCACGAAGTGGGTGAATTGCTGCGGCGTCTGCTGCCGGAAGCGATCGCCTTAAAGATCGAAACCGGAAAAAGCCTCTGGCCTGTTTACGTGGATGAAGCGCAGCTCAATAATGCACTCATCAATCTGGTTGTGAATGCGCGCGATGCCATGCAAAAGGGGGGCGCAGTTGTCCTTCGCGCCGGCAATCGTACGGTGCGGGAGGCGGCGATCGTGGCCGCCGGCACGATGCCAGCCGGCGATTATCTGCGGGTCGAGGTCTCCGATACAGGCATCGGCATTCCCAGCGAAAACATCGAGAAGATCTTCGATCCTTTCTTCACCACAAAACCGGTGGGCGAAGGCACTGGCCTTGGACTGGCGACCGTTTACGGCATCGTCAAGCAGACGGGCGGGTTTGTCGGGGTGGAAAGCGAAGTCGGAAAGGGCACCACTTTCTGCATCTATTTACCCCGGCACTACGGTGAGATCGAAGCACGGGAGCCGCCGGTACCGGCCCGTGACATCACTGGACAGGAAACCATTCTGCTGGTCGAGGATGAGGATGCAGTCCGCAGCTTCGCGGCCCGAGCCCTGAAACAGCGCGGCTACGAGGTAATGGAAGCGACCGGCGGAGATCAGGCATTGGACATCATGAAGAAGCGGGCGAATGACATAGACCTGCTGATTACCGACGTGGTGATGCCGAACATGGACGGCCCAACCCTGGTGCGAGCTGTCAGGGAAATGAAGCCGGACATCCAGGTGATCTACATGTCGGGCTATGCCGAGGAAGCGTTTCGCCGTCACGACGAAAAGGCGGAGGACCTGCATTTCCTGCCCAAGCCCTTCGGCCTCAAGCAGCTCGCCATCAAGGTTAAGGACGTACTTTCCAGCGCGCCACCGCACTGACGCAATCGTGTATGCGGCCGGAACGCGGCACGACATAGAATGAAGCGTCGCTCGGGGGATTTCTCATGAAGCTTTGTTCGCTTGCCGCGTTGTTTGCATTCGGCGCTCTTGGCTTCTCATCCGCGGTTGCCGCACCGGCCATTCCGGATTACATCGCCAAAGCGGTTGCGAATCCCACGCGCCCCGCCGGTGACAAGAAGCTCGATTCCGTTCGTAAACCCGCCGCGGTGCTGACATTGCCGGAGTAAAGCCGGGGCAGACCGTGGCCGAATATCTTCCGGGCGGCGGCTACTACACCCGTATGCTTAGCGCCGCGGTGGGTCCGCGTGGCGAAGTTTATGCGCTCGAGACCACCACTTGGGGCAAGGAGAATATCGAAAGCACGAAATCGGCTTTGAAGGAGCTTGGGAATGCCGAGCTTAGCCTGTCGCCAATCGGTCAATTCAATCTGACGGCGAACGTCGATGTGTTCTGGACCGCCAACAACTATCACGACCTGCATGTGCCGAAATACGCCAATGTCGACATGGCGGCGTTCAACAAGCATGTGTTCGATTCTCTGAAACCGGGCGGTACTTACTTGATCGTCGATCATGCGGCTGCACCCAATACTGGCGCGGCGGATTCGCCCACCTTGCATCGTATCGACAAGAACATGGTGGTGAAGGAAGTGACCGCCGCGGGATTCAAACTGGCGGGAGAAAGCGGCGAGCTGCACAATCCCGCGGACGATCGCACACAGAAGGTATTCGGCACGCACTTCAGGACCGATCAGTTCATTCTAAAATTTCGCAAGCCCTGATCCATTCGGCTACATGATCCCCAGCGCCTTGAAGCTGGCGATGCCGCCACGGCCGACCACCAGATGGTCGTGCACCGCGATGCGCAATGCTTTGGCCGCAGCCACAATCTCACGCGTCATCTCGATATCGGCGCGCGAGGGCGTGGGATCGCCGCTCGGATGATTATGCACCAGAATGATGGCCGAGGCGGAGAGTTCCAGCGCCCGTTTGAGGATTTCCCGGGGATAGACCGGCGTGTGATCCACCGTGCCCTGGCCCTGCACCTCGTCGGCGATTAGCGCATTCTTGCGGTCGAGAAACAGGACACGAAATTCCTCGTGTGGGCTGCGCGCCATAGCGGCAGTGCAGTAGTCGATCAGCGCGGACCAAGCGCTGAGGGCCGGCCGGTGCAGGACTTTGGTTTTCGACAGCCGCAACGCTGCAGCATGAATGACTTTCAGGTGGGTGACAGCGGCGTCGCCAATACCCTTCACCTCAAGCAAGCGCTCGCGTGGTGCCGCGATGGCGTCGGCAAAGGTTCCAAATCTCGAGAGCAGCGCTTTTGCCAGCGGCTTCACATCGCGGCGCGGGATAGCCGTACAGAGCGCCAGTTCGAGCAGCTCGTAATCGGGCATTGCCTCCGTGCCACCCAAGAGAAACCGCTCGCGCAAACGTTCGCGATGTCCAAAGTAGTGCGGCTCGCCGCTTTCGCCGGAAACGAACGCCACCGGCGCTTCTGCGACAAACTGGTTCGCCGCTTCGTTCCGATGCCTGCTTTTCGGCACGTTCCCCTCAGCGCATCTGCCGATGAGCGATCACTCTGCCCAAATTCATCGCACGATTCTACCTGACTATTCATAGCCATACGGTCATGAATATGGAATGCAATCTCGCGCGGATATAGTTTTCAAATCCCTCTCCGATCCCGCGCGGCAGGCACTTTTCGAACGCTTGTGCCGCGAGGGCGAACTGACCGTTTGGGAGCTGACCGAGGCGTCCCGCGTGTCGCAGCCAGCCGTTTGCAAACATCTCGGCCAGCTAAAATCCACCGGGCTGGTGCGCGATCGCAGGCGGGGCCGTGAACCACGCTACAGCGCCGAGCCCAACGCGCTGAAGCCGCTGCTGGACTGGCTGGGCTTCTATACCGCGCTTTGGCGCGAAAAGTTGGACGCGCTTGAAAAGTTCTGAACAGGATGGGCAAATGACCGATGCGGCCTTCCAAACACTACCTGCCATCGTGGAACGGGAATTCCCGCGCGCGCTTACGCAGCAGCACCTGATTGAGGAGTGGCTGATGCAAGTCCGTTGTGGGCCAGCATTACCACGTAGATTCAGCAAATAGACCGTTGGCTGTCGATCGTCTCCCCGGCAATTGTAATCGCGAATTTCTCGCGGCTGGGAAGCCGCCGATATGGCTACGGGACCGAACACGCCGGCGTCTTCTGGAATCATCCTTCGGAATCGAATCCGCAAATTGTTTGTCGATGTGCAGTATCTGAACTGAATTTGCGCCGTCACTTCCCAGTATAGCTTACGCGCCAGACGGTTTTGCCGGCATCGTCGGCGATCAGCAGGCTGCCGTCCTTCGTTACCAGCAATCCCGCTGGGCGGCCGTACACATGGGCAGGGCTCATCTTGCCGTCCCAGAAGCCGGTGACAAAATCCTCGTAGCCGCCGGCCAGCTTGCTGCCTGCGAAGTGAATGCGCACCACTTTGTAGCCGTGCGGCTTGCCGGAATTCCATGAGCCGTGGAAGGCGACGAAGGCATCGCCTTTGTAGCCGGCCGGGAATTGCGCGCCTTCGTAGAACACAAGTCCCAGCGGTGCGGAGTGCGGCTGAAACAGCACGTCCGGCGTCTTCGTCTTCGCAACCATGTCCGTGCGCTTCGCCCCGAACGTGGGATCGGGGTGCGGGCCGATATACGCGTAAGGCCAGCCGTAGAACGCACCCGCCTCCACATGCGTGGCGTAGTCGGGCGGCAGGTTATCCCCCAGGCCGTCGCGCTCGTTCACTGTCACCCATATTTCATTCGTGCCCGGCTGGAACACGATTGCTACGGGATTACGCAAGCCGCTGGCGTAAGTGGAAAGCGTGCCGTTCGCATTCACCTTCTGCACGCTGGCGCGCGTGGGCGGATCGGATGTTTCCACATTGCCGGCGCTGCCGATCGCGACGTACAGCGTGCCGTCTGGCCCGAAAGCGATGTCGCGCGTCGAGTGCCCTTCTTTGCCGCCGAAACTCTGTTTGGTGATGCGCGTGCGCTGCCCGCGCTGCGTAGCCCCTTCGGTATAGCCCAGCTTCCACACGGCGTTTAGATCGCCCACATAAAGCGCGCCATTGTGGAAGGCGAGGCCGTGGGGCCGATCGAATCCTGTCGCGAAGGTAAAGGCGCTCTCCGCCTTTCCATCGTGATTGGCGTCGCGCAGCAAGGTGATTTTTCCCGCCGAAGGTTCGGCCAGAAACACATCGCCGTTCGGCGCCAGCGCCATCCAGCGTGGATCGGAAAGGCCGCTGGCAAAGACGGAAATGGCGAAGCCTTTCGGCACCTGCGGCAGCCAGCCGTTCGGCCGCGCTATGGTTTGCGAGCTGTTGTCGACTGCCGGCGTTGCGTACGGCTTCGGCAGATCCTGGACCAGGATTTCATGTTTTATGCCGGGTGCATCGGCGTATGCCGTCGAAACGACGGCGATGCTGGCCAGGAGAATCGAAATCCGCTGTCGCAACATCGCGCTTTCCTTCAGGTAGAGGTCGGTCAGAGCATACACCCTCCCCTTGAGGGAGGGTCGAAATTTGCGAGTGCAATGAGCAAATTTCGGGGAGGGGTCATACACACCCCTTCCCGAAAATCTTTCGCTTCGCTCCAGATTTTTCGACCCTCCCTCAAGGGGAGGGTTGAAAGCCGGCTACGGCGCCTCGCTAGCTTGAACAGTTCTCTCGCGCGCCGCAGCCAATGCCCGCGCAATCGCCGCCTGTGCTTCGGGATTGAAGCCCATCGCGCTGTGCGCGCCGGAAACTTCGATGTTGACGCAGGTTTCAGACTCGTCCTGCAGGCAGCTGTGCCAATCGACGATTCCGTCATCTTGTGAATAGAGCGCCGTCACCGGCACCGGAGGGCGCCGCTCGATTTCTTCGCGCAATGCCATCACATCCGGTCCGTGCAGCGGCTCGAGCAACTTGATAATGGATTCGAGCGGCGTGGCGACTGGGAACCTGACGGGGCTCGCCAGGGTCACCACATGCGAAATTTTTTCGGGGTGGCGGTGCGCCAGCACGCGCGCGAATGCGCCGCCAAGGCTTTGCCCGATCACGGCAATGGGCGCGCCGCGTTCGCCACACAGGCGCTCCACTGTCTGCTCGAGATGCGGCAGGAAGCCCTTGGTCGGACCGAGATTCAGGGTCACGCCCGCGAATTCTACGCGGTATTCCAGATGACGCAGGAAATCCCGCAAAGAATGCATGGTCCAGTCGCCGGCAAGGAAGCCCGGGATCAGGAGCACGGTTTCGCCGTGCCCACGCGGCAAGTCTTCCGGATAATGCGGAGTTGCCAGGCTGGCGCGGGCCGCTTCGGTGATTTCGCGGAGCCAGCTGGCAAATCCCAGCCCGGATTCTGGCGTTGGCGGGATTACTGTGACAGGGGGAGAGTCATCCATCGCTGTTGCTCACATGAAGATATGCCGGCATCCACTTTCCGTTCCCGCGCCGGTGACGAATTTCGATTCGCCGCTGCCCAGATATAGTCCCGCGGCGGCAACATTGTCAGCCTTGGAGAGTGTCAAAGGCACATTGCGGATTTCCTAAGCTGATTGACACAACGCAACCGGGGCATTGCGGATTGGATTTGCGATAGGTGCCCGTCAGCTCCGTAGAGTGCCGCCGGTCGCTTTGATCACGGCGGCGACGATCTTCTGCGCGATGGCCTCGATCTCGGCGTCGGTCAGGGTGCGATCCTTCGGTTGCAGGCGCACCGATATGGCGAGCGATTTCTTGCCTTCCGGAATGCCCTTGCCTTCGTAGAGGTCGAATATGTCGACCCGCTCGATCAGCGCACGCTCTGCGGATTTGGCGGTTTTGATGACCTCGTCGGCGGAAACCTTTGCATCCAGCAGGAAAGCGAAATCACGCTCTACCGGCTGGAAAGGCGAAGGAGAGAACGGTGGGCGCGCCTTGCCCTTCGCCTTCGGTTCCGGAATAGCGTCGAGGAACACCTCGAACGCGGCGGCCGGCCCTTTCAGATCGAAGGCCGTAATCACTTTCGGATGCAGTTCGCCAAAATAAGCGAGAGCCTTCGGTCCCAATGCCAAGGTGCCGGAGCGGCCGGGGTGGTACCAGGAAGCAGCGCCCGGCTTTACCGGCGCGGTCATCGCTCCGCCCATGGCGGTTTTGATCGCCGCCAGCATGTCGGCCTTGGCATCGAAGGCATCCGGCGCATGCGCGGATTTTGTCCAGCTGCGCGGCGCCTCGCCCACGCGAATGCCCGCGGCCACTGCTTGCTGGGCACCCGGCGTGCCGCTCTCGAATTGCGCGCCAATTTCGAACAGCATCAGATGGTTGAAGCCGCGCGCCTGGTTGCGCTGCGCCGCCGCGAGCAGCGACGGCAGCAGACTGGGCCTGAGCGCATCAAGATCCGCGGCGATGGGATTCTCCAGCTGCCGCGCGTCATCACCGCCGCCGAACAACGCCCCGTGCGCGCGCGGAATGAAGGAGAAGTTGATCGTCTCGTTGAAACCGCGGCTCGCGATGACGCGGCGCACCAGCCGCGTGCGGCGCTGCGCAGATGTGAGCGCGGGCCGTGCAATGGCGTTGGGCCGCGACATGGGCTGCGACGGCACATTCTCCAGCCCATAGATGCGCACCACCTCTTCCACGAGATCGGC
>JAICVV010000069.1 GCA_025935155.1 Alphaproteobacteria bacterium | reverse complement strand
GTTACCGTCGATATAGGTGCGCCGCGGTTCGGCTGGCACGAAATCCCACTTGCGCGAGAGATGGATACGCGCTCTTTCATAATTGATTTTGATGATCGTGGCATCAGCGGCTCCGCAGTATCGGTGGGCAATCCGCATTTTGTGGTTTTCGTGGAGAATGCCGAAACAGCGCCGGTGGGCGAGCTTGGACCGGCGATTGAGCGGCATGCAATGTTTCCCGAGCGCACGAATGTGGAGTTCGCCGAGGTGATGGCCTCGGATCGCTTGCGGATGCGGGTGTGGGAGCGGGGTGCGGGCATCACGCGCGCCTGCGGCACCGGCGCGTGCGCCTCGGCGGTAGCGGCGCAACGGCGTGGCCTCTGTGGCAAACAAGTGGAGGTTATGCTCGATGGCGGAACGCTCAGCATCGAATGGCAGGGCGGGAATGCGCCGGTGCTCATGACCGGCCCGGCAGCATTGAGCTTCCGCGGAGAGGTCGATTTGGGAGCGCTCCGATGAGCGCGCCGCAAATCATTACCTTCGGGTGCCGGCTCAACGCATACGAGTCCGAGGCGATCCGCGCGCAGGCCACGGCCGCAGGGCTTACGAATGCCGTCATTGTCAACACCTGCGCGGTAACCGCCGAAGCTGTGCGCCAGTCGCGGCAGGCGATCCGCAAGGCGCGCCGGAGCAATGCGGACGCGAAAATTATCGTCACGGGCTGTGCCGCGCAGATCGATCGCGCGGCATTTTCCGCGATGCCCGAAGTCGATCTCGTACTCGGCAATGAAGAAAAGCTGCGAAGCGCAAACTACGCCGATTTCGGCGTTGCAGAAGCCGAGCGTGTGCGCGTCAACGACATCTTCGCCGTTCGTGAGATTGCCTCTCATTTCGTCGATTCGTTTGAGGGGCGGGCCCGCGCCTTCCTGCAGGTGCAAAACGGCTGCGATCACCGCTGCACCTTCTGTATCATTCCGTATGGGCGGGGAAATTCGCGTAGCGTTGCCATGGGCGCGGTGGTGGACGAAGCACGCCGCCTGACAGAGCGCGGCTACGGCGAAATTGTGCTTACCGGCGTAGACCTCACCAGCTACGGCGCGGATTTGCCCGGCGCGCCCAGTCTCGGCCAGCTCTGCGCGAAGATTCTGAAGCAGGTTCCGGAATTGCGGCGGCTGCGATTGTCGTCCATCGATTCCATCGAAGCCGATCCCACCCTCATGCGTCTGATTGCGGAAGAAGAACGGCTCGCGCCCCACTTCCATCTGTCCGTTCAGTCCGGCGACGATATGATCCTCAAGCGCATGAAGCGGCGGCATTCGCGTAAACACACGGTCGAGTTCTGTGAGGAAGTCCGGCGCTTACGCCCGGAGGCGGCATTCGGCGCCGACCTGATCGCCGGTTTCCCGACGGAAACAGAGACAATGTTCGAAAATACTGAGAAGCTCGTGGACGACGCGGGCTTCAGCTACCTGCACGTGTTCCCGTTCAGCCCGCGGAAAGGCACGCCTGCCGCTCGGATGCCGCAGGTGCCCAAGCCTGTGATCAAGGAACGGAGCGCACGCCTGCGGGAGAAAGGCGCCGTGGCGCTGACCCGCCGAATGCAGTCGCTGGTGCAGACAGCCCAGACCGTGCTGGTCGAAAAGCCCGGCCTTGGAAGAACGGCCTGTTTCGCTCAGGTGCAAATCGGAGGCGCGGCAATGCCGGGTTTATTCGTCCCGGCGCAGATTACGGCCGCAGCTCCAACGCATTTGATTGCAGCCCTGCAATGAGGACATTTGGCGAAGCGCCTCCGCCGCCCACACTGTTCGAGCGGCTGAAGGAAGGCCTTTCCCGTTCCAGCGGAGGCTTGAGCGACAACCTGGCCGGCGTCTTCACACGCAAGAAACTGGATGCGCAGACTGTCGAGGAACTGGAGGAAGCGTTGGTGCGTGCCGACCTCGGTGCCTCACTGGCTTCGCGCATTTCTCAAAACGTCGCGCGCGAGCGTTACGACTGGCTGATTTCCGAAGCCGAGCTACGGCGCGTGCTGGCCGACGAAATGCTCAACGTTCTCAAGCCGGCTGAAAAACAGTTCACCACCGATTCCACAAAGAAACCATTCGTCATTCTCATTGCCGGTGTGAATGGCACCGGAAAAACGACCACCATCGGCAAACTTGCGCTGCGCTTTGCACGTGACGGCAAGAAGGTTGTCCTCGCCGCCGCCGATACGTTCCGCGCCGCGGCAATCGAGCAGCTGCAGATCTGGGGCGAACGCACCGGCGCCGAGGTGGTGGCGCGCGAGGCCGGCGCCGATGCGGCGGGGCTCGCCTTCGAAGCTTTGGAAAGGGCGCAAGCTACCAATGCTGACGTGCTGCTTATCGACACCGCCGGGCGCCTGCACAACAAAACGGGCCTCATGGCCGAACTGGAAAAGATTGCCCGTGTCATTCGCAAGCTGGACGTCACCGCACCGCATGCCGTCATTCTCGTGCTGGATGCGACCACGGGACAGAACGCGATCGCCCAGGTGGAGGCGTTCAAAGCCATCGTCCCGCTGACCGGCCTGATCATGACCAAACTGGATGGGACCGCCAAAGGGGGCATCCTCGTGGCGCTCGCGGACAGGTTTGGGCTGCCCGTTTACTTCATTGGTGTAGGAGAACAGGCAGACGATCTGCAGGTGTTCGACGCCGGAAAGTTCGCCAATCTGCTGACGGGCGCCAAATGAGCGGAGCGCTGCCGGAAAATCGGAAGATCACACCTCTCATGCGCCTCGGCCTGGATCTGGGGCCGCTGCTGCTCTTCTTCCTGGCATTCCAATGGCGCGGCATTTTCGTCGCCACGGGCGTGTTCATGCTCGCCGTGCTGGTGTCTCTCGGCATCGGATACAGCATCGAGCGGCGCTTCTCGCCCATGCCGGTCTTCACGGCGATTCTGGTGCTGATCTTCGGCGGCCTCACGCTGTACCTGAAGAACGATACCTTCATCAAAATGAAGGTGACTGTGCTCTACGCCTTCTTCGGTTTCACGCTGCTGGGCGGCCTCGCCTTTGGACGCCTTTTCGTGAAGTACGTTTTCGCCACCGCGTTCGAGCTGAGCGAAGAGGGTTGGCGCAAGCTCACCTGGCGTTGGGGCTTTTTCTTTTTGGCGCTTGCGGTGTTGAACGAAATCATCTGGCGCAGCTTGCCGACCGCGGATTGGGTCAAATTCAAAGTGTTCGGAATCATTCCCCTGATCATGCTGTTTGCGCTGGCGCAGATGCCGCTGGTGCTAAAGCACGAATTGAAAGAAGATTCTCGGGAATAGTGGGACTGCGGCCGGCGCCGAGGCTTCCCGCCGCCGAATTTTCCCGGAGCAATGCAAGAAAATTTTTTTGACGGATTCGCTTTCAGGCCGTTGTCGCCGCGGCGTGCTTTCCATTAGTGTTCCTTTGCTGCCCGACGATCCAAGTATGTGGTGTGCGCAGGGGGAGTTTTCAGGATCTTATCTGAACGGTCGCGTTAGACGAGTCCGGCGAACAATTGCAGGGGTGCCTTCATGCCAGCCAGAACACAGCGACAGGCGAACGGCAATCATGAACTTGCCGAGACGCCGTCGCATCTCATGCGCCGATGCGAACAATTCTATGCAGATCTGTACGCGCGCGAAGCGGATGGTTGCGACCTGACGCGTTCGCAATTGACCGTGTTGCTGGCGCTCGACAACAACGATGGGGTGAGCCAGACCGCGCTTGTCGAGATGACCGGAATCGATCGCTCGACACTGGCGGAGATGGTGCGCCGCATGCTCGAGCGCAACCTGATCACGCGCAAGCGCACGGAAACCGATTTGCGCGCCAACGCCGT
Organism: Alphaproteobacteria bacterium; assembly: GCA_025935155.1. Classification (GTDB taxonomy): domain Bacteria; phylum Pseudomonadota; class Alphaproteobacteria; order Micropepsales; family Micropepsaceae; genus Rhizomicrobium. The sequence goes on along the minus strand of JAICVV010000069.1, from coordinate 4,682 downwards.
CGCGATTACGCAAGTGGGGCGCAAAGCCCTGCGCTCGGCCCGCTCGGCCTCCGAACGGGCGGAGAGGGCCTTGCTGGAGGCGCTGCCTCCCGCCGAGCGGCCCCGCTTTCTCAAGTGCCTTTCGGCGATCGCCTCGGCGGGGGCTAGTGTCGAGAGCAGCGCGCCGGCGTTCCGCCGTAAAATGCGTCGCCTGGCAGAGCGCAACCGCTAACCCCGCCCCGCATTGGCGCGAGCGGCCTCGATGGCTGGAAGCAGGGTGCCGGTGAGCACACCCTCAGTGATCGGGCCGGAATAGCGCAGCCGTATCAACCCATTGCCGTCGATCACGAATGTTTCCGGCACGTCGTAGACACCCCAGTCGATGGCGGCGCGGCCCGGAGAGTCCAGATCGATCCTGGTGAACGGATTGCCATTCTCCAGCAGGAATTGCCGCGCCTGATTCGCCCTGTCCTTGTAGACAAGGCCATATAGCACGACGCCGTCCAGATGCTTGACGCGGTCCAGCATCGGCGCCTCAAGGCGGCACGGCACGCACCACGACGCCCAGACATTCAGCACGGTCACGTGGCCCGCTGTCAGGTCGGCGCGGGCGAAACCTTTCGTTTTGCTGTCGAGCGGAGGAAGTGAAAATTCCGGCACTGGCTTGTTCAACAATGCGGAAGGCAACTCATCGTGGGGCGGGGCATAAAGGCTGTCGAACAGCAGGTACGCCAATATCCCGAACAGGAGGACCGGAACGATATAAAGCAGGCGTTTCATTTTACAGTTCGCTCAAGTGCCGCCAGCCGCGTTTTCGCGCGGCGATAGGCGCGTAAGCTCAACGCAACTGAGGCGACGATACCGAGTGCGCTGATGCCGTAAGCCGGCCACACAAACGCGGCATATTTGCCCATGACGAAGAACGCCGCCATCAGGCGTTGGCCGCGAGAGCCAGCGCACGCATACGGCGCTCAAGAATCTCCGTGCGCATGCGGACCAAGAGCAAGGTGAAAAACAGCAGCGTGTAGGCGGCAGCCATAATAAACAGCGGCCACAGAAACACGGCGGAGATTGTCGGGCCGCCTCTCCGAAAAATGCTCTCGCCCTGGTGCAGCGTCGTCCACCACTGCACAGAGAATTCGATGATCGGCAGGTTGACCACGCCCACCAAAGCAAGAATGGCGGCGGCTTTTGCGGCGCGCACCTCGTTCTCAATTGCATTCCAAAGTGCGATGTAACCCAGATACAGAAATAGCAGCAGCAGGAACGATGTGAGCCGCCCGTCCCACTGCCAGTACGTTCCCCACATCGGGCGGCCCCATAGCGAGCCGGTGATCAACGCCAGGGCCGTGAACAGCGCGCCGAGGGGCGCAGCCTGTTTGGCCGCGACATCGGCCAGTGGATGCCGGTTCACCAATCCGATCAGCGAGGCGAGTGCCATGAAGCCGTATCCCATCATGGCGACCCAAGCCGCTGGCACATGGATGAACATGATGCGAACGGTGTCGCCCTGCCGATAATCCGGCGGCGCCGTGAAGGAGAGATACAGGCCGGCGGCGAACAGGATCGCGGTCGTCGCGCCGAGCCAGGGAAGGAGCCGGCCGCTCAACTCCATGAAGCGCTTGGGATTGGCGTATCCGAACATGGTGTGGCTCTAGTTCCTGCGGAAGACGGCGGCAAGGATCGCGCTATTCCGAAAGGTTGAGGCGCAGCGCCGCTGCCCCGACGAACGGTGCCAGCAGTACGGCCGCAACGGAGAAGGCCGCGAGAAGCCAGATCGCGCCGTTCTCAACGCCATCGAGCCGGGCGAGGACCGCGCCCGCGCCAAAAATTACTACCGGTGTTAGGAGGGGCAAAACCAGCAGCGGGAACAGCAATCCGCCGCGGCGAATGGATAACGTCAGCGCCGCCGCCACGCTGCCTATGGCGCTGACTGCAGGCGTGCCAATCAGCAGTGAAACGATCAGCGCGGTGTACGCGGTTGCCGGAAGGTTCAGCAGTAGCGCCAGAACCGGCGACAGAATCGTGAGCGGCAGCCCCGTCGTGAGCCAATGCGCAGTCATTTTGGCAACCGTAATGCCTTCGAACGACAAGGGGCTGAGTGCGAGCAGATCGAGGCTGCCGTCCTCGTAATCCGCTTGGAACAAACGATCGAGCGCCAGCAAATTCGCCAGCACGGCCGCAACCCACAGCACGCCGCCCGCTACTCGCGCGAGCAGTTTGGCATCGCTGCCGATGCCGAATGGCACGAGCGTCACCACCGCCGCGAAGAAAGCCAGAGCCAGAACGGCGCTGCCGCCGGCACGTGCCGCGAGGCGCACATCGCGCACGAGCAGAGCCCCGAGCGCCCTCATGTCAGGGGCAGCCGTGCAGCATCCAGATCGAGCGGATCGTGGGTGGCAATCACCGCAATCCCACCGCCCGCCAGATGATCGCGGAGCAAATTGAGCAACAGCGCCTTGCCGCTCGCATCAAGCGACGCCAGCGGTTCATCGAGCAGCCATAGTGGACGTCCACACAGTTTCAGCCGCGCCAATGCCAGCCGCCTTTTCTGTCCGGCCGACAAATACTGGCACGGCAAATCGGCAGACCGCGACAGACCGACAACCTCCAACAGCGACGGATCGCTCGCCGTGCCATAAAGCCGTGCGAAAAACCGAAGCGCTTCCCTTGGCGTTAGCTGGGGCTTCGCCCCATCGTAATGCCCGAGCCAGCCGATGAACTTCGCACGCTCTTCGCGATCGGCGATTTGGGTTCCTTCAGCTGAAATCGAAATTGTTCCGGCTGCCGGGGGCAACAACCCCGCAAGCAATCGCAACAGCGAGGTTTTACCCGAACCATTCGGGCCTCCTACAATCAGCGCGTCACCGCGAGCAAGCCGGAAACTGAGGTCTCGGAATACAGCTCGTCCGCCACGCACGCAGGCGAGGTCTGCTACTTCGAGATAATGGACGGTCCGCAGGCGCGCCCCCATCACCGCCCCTTGACGATCGGCTCAATACATGTGCTGGCCGCCATTGATGGAGAGTGTCGAGCCGGTAATGAAGCCGCCTTCGTCCGCCACCAGGAACAGCACAGCGCGGGCGATCTCGTCGGCTTTGCCCAGCCGCCCCACCGGAATCCGCGCCACGATCTTTTCCAGAACGTTGGGCGGTACCGCGGAAACCATGTCGGTATCGATGTAACCCGGCGCAATGGCATTCACCGTCACACCTTTGGAAGCGCCCTCCTGCGCCAAGGCCTTTGTGAAGCCGTGAATGCCGGATTTCGCGGCCGCATAGTTCACCTGCCCGTATTGCCCCGCCTGCCCGTTGATGGAACCGATATTCACCACCCGTCCGAAACCGCGCTCCAGCATTCCGTCCCACACCGCTTTGGCCATATTGAAGACGCCGCCGAGGTTGGTATCGATGACCTCGTCCCATCCTTTTCGGCCCATCTTCCGCATGGTGGCATCGCGGGTGATACCGGCATTGTTGACGAGAACATCCACGGGCCCGAGCTCCGCCGCTACCTTCGCCACGCCCTGCTGGCATTGGTCGTAGTCGCAGACATCCCACCTGAAGACGGCAATCCCGGTGCGCTCGGCGAAGCCCTTCGCGCGCTCATCGTTACCGGCATAATTTGCGGCCACCTTGTATCCGGCATTCTTGAGTCCCACCGAGATAGCCTCGCCGATGCCCCGCGTTCCGCCCGTAACAATTGCAACCCGCGCCATGTTTCACTCCCTTGTCGGTGCTGCCGGACCCTAACCAAAAGTGGCGCACTCCGCCACCGCCGGAATTCGTCGAAATGTGCCGTGGCGGTTCGCGTTGGCTCTGTGAAGGCAGGCCGATCCGGCAGAGCTTGCATGCTGAAATTGCTCTACAGCCGAAGAGCGCGCGAGCGTAAAAGCAGTGCCGCGTCCCCGGTGAGCGGAGCCCGTCATGTACACGTTGATCGTCGGCACCAGGGAATGGTCAAGCTGGAGCTTGCGGCCGTATCTTGCGTTGCGTGCCATCGGCGTGCCGTTCCAGGAAGAAGTGATCCCGCTCCGGCGTGGTTCCACGAGCGAAGACGTGCAGCGCCGTTCGCCTTCCGGCCGAGTTCCGCTGTTGAAGATGACCGAGAACGGCCGGGAGCATCTGATCTGGGACAGCCTCGCCATCTGTGAGACTCTCAACGAATGCCATCCTGAGGCGAAACTCTGGCCTGACGATCCGTTCGCGCGCGCCGAAGCGCGCTCTTACGCGGCCGAAATGCATTCCGGCTTTCCGGATCTGCGCGAACAGTTGTCGATGGAGTTCGTGCGCAGGCTGCCCCTGCCGGAGTTGCGAGTGACGACCAAGGCGCAAATCGCACGGATCGTCGCCATGTGGACACAGGCGCTGGAGCGCCATGGTGCGGCCGGCGGCTTTCTGTTCGGCCGCTTTTCGATTGCGGACTGCATGTACGCACCGGTGGTTTCGCGGCTTCGCACCTATGGTGTCCCGGTGCAGGGCAGTGTGCAAGGCTATTGCGAACGTGTGTGGTCGCTTCCGGGCATGCAGGATTGGGCCAAGGCTGCCCAGCAGGAGGTGGATTCCGGCCTCGCGTGATGATCCATTGCGCGTGCTGCGCGTAACTGGTTCAATCTCAGCGCGGGGATCGGGGGATTTCACCGATGGCAATGGAAGCAGCAGCGCGGCTGGAGCCGCAGCGCCGGACGCCATTTGCGCCGTTCC
>JAICVV010000348.1 GCA_025935155.1 Alphaproteobacteria bacterium | reverse complement strand
AATTTCGTGCACCGCAATCCCACGGTAAAGATGCTGGCGCTCAGTTTCCTGCTGCTCATCGGGATGTCGCTGGTGGCGGATGCCATGCACTTTCACATTCCGCGCGGCTATCTGTATTTTGCCGTGGCGTTCTCCGGAATTGTCGAAGCGCTTAACCAGCTGGTAGCGCGGCGCAGGAGTGTCTAGGCGGCGTCGCGGATATTCTGAACGAACGGCGTTTCTTCGTCGATCAGCGCCTTGAACGATGCGCGCGCGGTTATGCGCTCCGCAAAAGCCGCAAGTTTCGGCCAACGCGATGCATCCACGCTTTCACCGGAGTGATGCAGGTTGACCAGCATGGTGCCCACCGCAATATCGGCAATCGAAAAGGTATTACTCACGAAGTATTCGCCGGCGCCCAACTCCTTCTCCAGATACGCGCACACTTCCGGCAGATGTTTGGCTTTCGCGGTCTCGCAGATCGTTTCGTCGGCCTGCTGCCCGATCAGCTTCTTGATAATGCGTTCGAAAAAGAACGGCCGCACAATGTTCGCCGCCATCTGCGAATCCGCATATTCCTCGAACCACAAGGCGCGCGCCCTGGCATAGGGCTCCTGCGGGTAGAACGGCGGGGACGGATATTTGTGCTCGATGTAATCGCAGATCACCGAGGAATCGGCGAGCGAGTTGGGTGGGGGAAGGCTGGTGTCCACAAAGGCCGGCATTTTCTTCAGCGGCGAGACGCCAAGGAATTCCGGCGAAGGCTGAAACGGATTCACCGGCACCAGCGTATATTCCACGCCCTTTTCCGCCAGGACGACGCGCACCTTGCGCACAAAGGGTGAAACCGAGCCGCCGTACAAAATCAACGCCATTTCACTCTCCGATTTTGTTGCATGTACCGTGTCAGACTTCCTCGTCCGAAATCAACCGGCCGCGCCGGGCCTGAAAGAATTTACGCAGCAGTTCGCCCGCGCGCTCCGCATCGCCCGCTCTAGTAACCTGCGGGCGGTGATGGCAGGTTGGCTGCGAAAAGAATCGCGGGCCGTGCAGCACCGCGCCGCCTTTTGGATCATCCGCCGCGAACACCAGCCGCGCAATCCGCGCCATAGCGATGGCGCCCACGCACATTACGCAAGGCTCGAGCGTCACATACAAGGTCGCGCCCACCAGCCGCTCGTTGTCAATGCGGCGGCTGCCCTCGCGGATCGCCAGCATCTCGGCGTGCGCGGTTGAATCGCGATGCTCGACGATGCGGTTGCGCTCCGCCGCCAGCAATTCGCCCTCCCCGCTGACCAGCACCGCGCCGACCGGCACCTCGCCATGTTTGGCTGCAGCTTCCGCTTCGCGCAGCGCTTCTGCTATCCACCCTTCGTCGTTCATTTCAAGAGTCCTCTTTGACTGACGATAGCAGCGGAGCGGGTGAGCGCATCGCCAAAATCATCGCGCGCGCGGGCGTGTGCTCGCGGCGCGACGCCGAGAAGCTGATCGCCGACGGCCGCGTCACCCTCGACGGGGAACCCGTCACCCAGCAAGGCACCCGTGGGCGTGAGGACCAGACCGTCGCCATCGATGGGCGGCCGCTGAAGCACGCCGAACCGACCCGCCTGTGGCGCTACCACAAACCCATCGGCCTCGTGACAACGCATCGCGACCCGCAAGGCCGCCCCACCGTCTTCGAGAAGCTGCCGGCGAGACTGCCGCGGGTGGTTTCGGTCGGCCGCCTTGACATCAACTCCGAAGGCCTGCTGCTCCTCACCAACGATGGCGCCTTTGCGCGCCAGCTGGAGCTTCCAGCCGCCGGATGGGAGCGGAAGTATCGCGTGCGCCTGTTCGGACGCATCGCCCAGGCCGATCTCGACAAACTGGCGCTCGGCACCACTATCCAAGGCGTTCGCTATGGACCGGCGATTGCCGATCTCGAGCGCGCCCGCGGTCCTTATGCCTGGGCGAGCGTGAGCCTGAAGGAAGGCAAAAACCGCGAAGTGAAGCGGTTGATGGAGTCCCTCGGCTGCAAGGTCGCGCGGCTGATCCGCGTGCAGTTCGGGCCGTTCCACCTTGGCCAACTGGAGCCTGGCATGGTGGAGGAAATCCCGTCGCGCGTCTGGCAGCCGCAGCTCGGCATCGGCCGGAAGAAGCCGGCCACCTAACTTAAGCGCCCGCACCGTCAGCTAGCAGCCGCGGGTGGCTGTATCCCAAAGAGGCCGGTTATCCTGGGAGTAGATGACCACGTTGCCGTCGTCCTGCAGCGCCAGATAGGCGGCGGCATGGCCATGGGTGCCGGATGACCACAGGGCGCGGCGGTTCTGGTCGTAGATCACCAGATTGCCGTCGTCCTGCATCACCATTTTGGCGACGCTGACGCCGCGCGTCCCGCTTTGCCACAGGAGCCGCCGCGCGGCCCGGTTCCACAACTCAAGATTTCCGGACGCGGTAAAGTGCAGCATGTACTTGCCCACCGCCCAATGCCGCCCGGGCGCGACCTCCGTCGCGCGCAGTTCGATGCTGTCTGCCATGATGCTCGTCCCACCGAGGCGGGCACCATGCCACCGCCTTTTGACAATTACACGAAGGTAATTGTCTCAATTTGTCGCGAACGGTTCTCAATTTCAAGTACCGTCTAATAATAGTCGGCCGATCACCTTT
>JAICVV010000303.1 GCA_025935155.1 Alphaproteobacteria bacterium | reverse complement strand
GGGATTGCCGGTGGTGCCGGACGTGTAGTTCAGCGAAATGGCGTCCCATTCATCCGCCGGCATTTCCCATTCGAATTCCGGATCGCCGCCGGCGAGGAAGGATTCGTATTCCACTTCCCCCAGCGGAGCGCCGGTTTGCGGAAACTCCGGATCGTCATAGTCGATAACCAGCGGCTTCACTTTGGCGAGGCTTAGCGCTTCGCTGATGGCCGGTGCGAATTCGCGATCGGTGATCAGAACTTTCGCTTCCCCGTGATCGAGAATGAAAGCCAGGGCGGCAGCATCGAGGCGCGTGTTCAGCGTGTTGAGCACCGCGCCCGCCATCGGCACGCCGTAATGCGCCTCCAGCATCGGCGGTGTGTTCGCGAGCACGACCGCAACCGTGTCGCCGCGTCCGATGCCACGCTTTCTCAGCAGAGAGGCGAGCCGGCGCGCGCGCGCGTAAAACTCGGCATAGGTGTAACGCGCGTTCCCGTGCACGATCGCAACGCGATCCGGAAAGACGCTCGCGGCCCGCTCCAGAAGTGTGAGCGGCGTCAGCGGCTGATAGTTGGCCGGATTGCGGTCGAGGTCTGTATCGTAGGGACTCCGTCCCGTCGCGGGTTTGAGACGTCGCACCAGGCGGGCCGCCGCTTCCCCGCTGCGCCGCAGCAGCGACTTCCTCGGCCGCGGCTCGATCCGCGAGTGCAGCTTGCGCGCTTGCTTTTTCTGAATCCGCGTTTTTTTGGCGCGCGATTCTTTTGCAAGCTTTTTCGAGCGGCCTTTTCGTGCGGTTTTCCCGGATTTCCGCGGCTTGCCGCCGGTGCGCTGCGCCATGTGAATTTCTTTACCAGCCCGTGCAAAAACTAGTGAATGGCCGGAAGACGGGCAAGGATGGACGAGGGCGCCGCCTGTTGCTAGGTAGGTCCGGAGGAGCGCAAGGCTAATAATGGCAAACGGCGTGCACGCGCGAACGCGGTGGAACCCGCTGCGGAGTCTTTACGTGTGGATCATGCACAACGCCGAGGGGCGTTACGCGTGGGCTACTATGGCCGCCATCGCCTTCGCCGAAAGCTCCTTTTTCCCGATGCCGCCGGACATCGTGATGATTCCCATGGCGCTGAAAGACCGGCGGCGTGCCTTCCTGCTTGCGGCATGGTGCACGCTGTTTTCCGTGCTGGGCGGGATTCTCGGCTATCTGATCGGCTCGTGGTTGTACGATTCGGTAGGCGAGTGGTTGAGTCGCGTGTACGGCATGGGCAGCGACATCGAATCCTTTAAGGCCGCGTACAACAAATATGGTGCGCTGATCGTGCTTCAGGGCATCACGCCCATTCCATACAAGATCGTGACCATCGCTTCCGGCTTCGCCGGAATGAATTTTGGGCTGTTTCTGATCCTTTCGCTCATCACCCGCAGCGTCCGTTTCATGGGCGTTGCGGCGCTGATCTATTTCTTCGGTGAGCCCGTCAGGATGGCTATCGAGAAGTATCTCGAGTGGGTGATGGTCGGATTCCTGATCGTTGTGGTGGGGGGCTATTTCATCGCCCGCTACATTTTCCACTGAAGCTGCACATTCAACCGGTGAGTTGAATTTGCGGCCGGTGCGGCCCATATAGGTTCATCCATGATCGAAGAAACCTACACCCCCGCCCCGGCGGCGGATTTCGTGTTGCCGTTCTCCATGCCGGAGCTCGGCGTGCGCGGCCGTGTGGTGCGCCTGGAGACAGTTTCCGAACGCGCCCTTTCTGCGCATGAGTTGCCGGAGCCTGCCGGCCGCCTTCTGGGCGAGGGCCTGGTGCTGACGGCGATGCTGGGATCGTCCATCAAGCTCGACGGGCGGCTGACGCTGCAGACGAAAGGCTCCGGCCCACTCGATCTGCTTACGGTCGACTATTATGGAGCGGACGCAGAGCGCGTCTGCGCGGGCCTGCGCGGCTATGCGCGCGTGGATGCCGGCAAATTGGCGCAATTGCGCGCCGATGCCGGCGCGTTTGAACGCGTTGTGGGCGAAGGCGTGCTTGCCATCAGCATCGAGCCGCGGCTAGGTGATCAGCGTTACCAGGGCATCGTGCCGCTCTCCACGAAGGGCCTCGCTGCGAGCGCGGAAGCCTATTTCGCGCAATCCGAGCAATTGCCGACAACCATAAAGCTTGCCGCCGCGCCCGCCTATGTGCCGGGCAATAAACGTGCGGCATGGCGCGCGGGCGGCATCATGTTGCAGGCAATTCCAGACTCGAAGCGGGACGAAGACGACTGGGAACGTCTTTCCATGTTCGTTGGAACGGTGGAGGATATCGAACTGCTCGATGCAACGCTCGCGCCAGAGGAACTTCTGTGGCGCCTGTTCCATCAGGATGCGGTGCGTGTGCATACGCCGGAATGCCTCGTCTTCCATTGCGCTTGCGATGCTGCGCGGATTGCGGGCGTACTGCGGAATTATCCCGCCGAAGACCTTCAGGGCCTTGCAGATGCCGACGGTATGATCCGCGCGCGCTGTGAATTTTGCGGCGCAACGCACAGCTTCGGCACCGGCGACCTCACATCCAGTAGCTGATCGATTGCGGCGCTTTGGCCGCGGAACCATCGCGCCAAAAAGCGATTATCGAAGGGCGGAGCGGCGTCGGGCCTCCAGCGCGCGGCAAAATGTTGGGTGTCTCTATGAAAATTGCGCAAGTTGCGCCCTTGGCGGAAAGCGTACCGCCAAAACTTTATGGCGGAACAGAACGGGTCGTTTCGTGGCTCACGGAAGAATTGGTTCGCCGCGGCCATCGCGTCACACTCTTCGCGAGTGGCGACTCGAATACGAAAGCGGAACTTGCGCCGGTGGTGCCGCGGGCATTACGGCTCGATCCCAATGTGAAAGAGTGCCTGCCGTACAATTTGAGTTTGATCGATGCCGTCCGCGCCCGCGCGGACGAGTTCGATGTTATGCACTTCCACGTCGATCTGCTGCATTATCCAGTCTTCCGCGACATGGCAGATCGCGTGGTGACTACCCTTCACGGTCAGCTCGGTTTTCCGGATTTGCACGCCTTCTATCGCGAATTCGCCGAGATGCCGCTTGTCTCAATTTCCCATTCGCAGCGGGCGCCCATGCCGCCCGTCAATTGGCTGGCCACCGTGTACCACGGCATGCCCAAGGATCTGTACCGGCCGTGCTCGAATGGGAGCGGCGGCTATTTTGCGTTCGTCGGCCGTATCTGTCCGGAAAAGGGCATCGAGGATGC
>JAICVV010000408.1 GCA_025935155.1 Alphaproteobacteria bacterium | reverse complement strand
AGATCGACGGCTTCTCGGTTCTCTTTCACCAGATTTCGTTCGAGAAAATCGGCACCTCTACCATCCAGTCACGCGCCTGTGCGGGCGTAGCGAGGGGGACCTATTTGTTCGCTCTCCCCGGCTCACCCGGCGCGGTCAAGGATGGCTGGGACGGTATCCTCAAATGGCAGCTCGATAGCCGTCACCGTCCGTGCAACTTCGTGGAGATCATGCCGCGCCTGACGGAACAGTGAGCTGATGGCGGCTGGCCTGCCGGCCACGGCATCCGTGAACTCGCAAAAGCGTGCCGGGGAATTTCCGCCTCAGCCGAGACGTCTCTTCAATGGGCTCGGCCACGGACAAGCCGCAAAGGCTGCCATGATAGCCGCAGGAATCCCGAGGAGGAAAACATGCGTGCACCGGCATTGTTCATTGTGGCTTTGCTTGCGTCTGCCACTTCGTGCTTCGCCATGGGTGGAGGCGGCATGGGGGGAATGTACGGCGGTCACGGCGGCGGGTTGCACAGTTCGTCCGGCTTCGACAATTACCTAACCGCTGTGCGCCTGATCCGCCGCGAAAAATACGCGGATGCCGTTCCGTACCTGAACCGCGCGCTTCAGGAGAAGCCTGGCAATGCCGATGTGCTAAATTATCTCGGCTACACGCATCGCATGCTGGGCGACTATCCAGGCTCGCTGGATTTCTACCAGCAGGCGCTGGCGCACAATCCGGATCACAGGGGCGCCCACGAGTACCTCGGCGAGCTATATCTCAAAATGAACCGGCTTTCGGATGCCCGTGGCGAACTTGCGGAATTGACGCGCCTCTGTTCCGACGGGTGCGAGGAAAAGGATGTGCTGACAAAAGCGATTGCCGATTATCAGCTCGCCGCCGCTCCCTCAATACCGGCTGTGCAGGCCACGGCTGCAGCGCCGGTGGCGCAACCAGCCCCCGCAGCGGCGGCGGCTCCGTCGGTATTGCCGGTGCAAACGCCACCTACAACGAGCGGAACGCCTTAGGCCGCTTTCCTGTTACGCAGCGCGCGCCAGACGCGCTCCGGCGTTGCCGGCATGTCGATGTGCGGAACACCGAGTGCGTCTGCGACCGCACTAATCACCGCCGGCAACGCGCCCACTGTCCCTGCTTCGCCACAGCCTTTGGCGCCAAGCGTATGCGTTTTGCAAGGGATTTCTTCGTAAGCGAATTCGATATCCGGAATGTCACAGGCGCGCGGCATGCCGTAGTCGCTGAAGCTGGCAGTCAGCAGCTGTCCCGACTCCGGATCGTAAATTACGTCCTCCAGCAAAGCCTGTCCGACACCTTGCACCACGCCGCCGTGAACCTGCCCAGCGACCAGCATCGGATTGATCACGCGGCCGAAATCGTCCAGCACCTTGTATGAGACGAGGTCGGCCTTGCCCGTTTCCGGATCCACCTCCACCTCGCAGATGTGGCACCCATTCGGAAAGGTAGGGGCCTGACCGACATAGGTGCCGTCGCTGTCGAGACCCTGCTCGAAACCCGGAATGGTTTCCCGCTTCAGTGTCGTCGCGAGCTCGCCGATGCCGATCGCGCGATCGGTACCCGCGACTCGGAAGCGGCCGCTGCCTTCGATCACTTCGAAAGCAACGTCCTTGCCGCCCGCCTGCAGCACGTGACCGGCGGCCGCCCTGCCCTTGCGGATGACTTCTTCCGACGCCACACCGAGCGCGCCACCCGACATGTTGAGCGAACGTGAGCCGCCAGTGCCGCCGCCATTCACCCACTCGGTGTCGCCCTGTTTCACCGTGATGGACTCGAACGGAACACCCAGGCGCTCTGCAACGACCTGCGCGAACGCCGTTTCGTGCCCCTGCCCGTTTGACTGTGTGCCAACGTAAACTTCCACCGCACCGTTGTCAGTGAACATCACGCGCGCAGGTTCACTGCCAACGGCAAAGGTGATCTCGACATAGTAGGCGATGCCAAGGCCACGCAGTATGCCACGGGCTTTCGACTGCTCGCGGCGCGCGGCAAAGCCTGCAACGTCAGCGCGTTCCAGCGCCATATCCAGCATGCGTGGGTAATCGCCGGAATCGTACTGAATGCCAAACCAGTTCCGGTACGGGAGTTCATCCGGCCCAGGCAAATT
>JAICVV010000248.1 GCA_025935155.1 Alphaproteobacteria bacterium | reverse complement strand
TTGTAGCCGAACTCCTTCATCAGCTGCGGCCGCACCACGTCGTTGTAGCGCTGCTTGAATCGCGGCACGTAGTTCGGATCATGCGCGGTTTCGCCCACGGCCACCTGCGTGCCGGCCGACTTGTTCTCGCGCTTCGCAGCCTTTTTCTCGGCTTTGGCGAGTTCGCGCGGATCGCCCCGCTGCCCGGCGGGCTGCCCCTTCGCCGCGCCCTTGCCCTTCTGTCCCTTGTCAGACATCGATCACCTCACCGGACTTTTTGGCGAAACGCACCTTCCGGCCATCGCCCAGCATCTTGAATCCTATGCGCGTCGGACCGCCGGTTTTAGGGTCGACATGCGCAATGTTGGAGAGATGCACCGCTGCTTCCCGATTGACGATGCCGCCCTGCACCCGCGCGGTCTGCTTCTGATGACGCTTCACCATATTCACGCCAGACACGAGTGCGCGATCTTCCTTCGTCATCACTTTCAGCACTTCGCCTTTGCGGCCCTTGTCGCGGCCGCTGACGACAATCACGCGGTCGCCCTTTTTGATACGGGCGCCGATGCCCCGGATTTTCTCCGGCTGCTGCGCGGGCTTTGCAGCTTTTTTTGCTTTCGCCGCCATCACAACACCTCCGGCGCGAGCGAGATGATCTTCATGTGGTTTTTCGAGCGCAGCTCGCGGGTGACCGGCCCAAAGATACGGGTGCCGATCGGCTCATTCTGATTGTTCACCAGCACCGCGGCGTTGTTATCGAAACGGATCAGGCTGCCATCCGGACGGCGCACACCATGCGCCGTGCGCACGACCACCGCCTTCAGCACCTCGCCCTTTTTCACGCGGCCGCGCGGAATCGCTTCCTTCACGCTCACCACGATGGTGTCGCCCACATCGGCATAGCGGCGGCGCGATCCGCCGATCACCTTGATGCACATCACGCGGCGGGCGCCGGAATTATCGGCGACGTCCAGTTCGGTCGTCATTTGTATCATTGGTTCAGCTCCCGAGCCCTACGCGCTTCACTTGCCCACGCGCTCGACCACTTCCCAAGTTTTCAGCTTGGAAACCGGCCGGCACTCACGGATGCGAACGGTATCGCCCGACTTCGCCTGCCCCTGCTCATCATGGGCATGGTATTTCTTCGAGCGGCGCACAGTTTTACCGAGCACGGGATGGATGAAGCGGCGCTCCACATTCACCACCACCGTCTTGGCATTCTTGTCGCTCACCACGACGCCTTGCAGCACGCGCTTGGGCATCTCTTCGTCCTTCTCAGCCGGCCTTCCGGCGCTGTTCGTTCATGACCGTCATGATCCGCGCGACCTGCTTGCGGACTTCGCGTATCCGGCTCGTTTTCTCGAGCTGACCGTTGGCGCGCTGGAAGCGCAGATTGAACTGCTCCTTCTTCAGCTTCGACAACTGGTCGCCCAGCTGATCCGCCGAGCTGGCGCGGAAATCTTCGACTGTGGTCTTTGCCTTCGCCATTGCCTGCTTCCCTAGCTGTGCGCCCGCGCCACGAATTTCGTGGCAACCGAGAGCTTCGCCGCGCCGAGCCGCATGGATTCTTTCGCTGTCTCGAGATCGACCCCATCGATCTCGAACAGAATGCGGCCGGGCTTCACCTTCGCCACCCAATATTCCGGAGCGCCCTTGCCTGAGCCCATGCGGACTTCCGCGGGCTTCTTCGACACCGGCACATCCGGGAACACACGAATCCACACGCGGCCCGCACGCTTCATGTGGCGCGTGATAGCGCGGCGCGCGGCTTCGATCTCGCGGGCCGTGATGCGCTCCGGCTCCATCGTCTTCAGGCCATACTCACCGAAGTTCAGCGTGGTGCCGCCTTTGGCAGCGCCGTGAATGCGGCCCTTGTGCTGCTTTCTGAATTTCGTTCGTGACGGTTGAAGCATGATCGTTGCCCGTTACTGTGCAGCCGCCGGCTGCGGACGCTGCTGCTGATGACCAGCGGCGAGTTCCGCCTGGCGCTTCTCGACGGCCATGGGGTCATGCTCCATGATCTCGCCCTTGAACACCCAAACCTTCACGCCGCACGTGCCGTAGGTCGTTTTCGCGGTGGCGGTACCGTAATCGACATCGGCCCGCAGTGTGTGCAGCGGTACCCGGCCTTCGCGATACCATTCGGTACGCGCGATTTCTGCACCACCCAAGCGGCCGCCGCAATTGATGCGGATGCCCTGCGCGCCAAGCCGCATGGCGGATTGCACGGCGCGCTTCATCACGCGGCGGAACGCAACACGGCGCTCCAGCTGCTGCGCGATGTTCTCGGCCACCAGCTTCGCATCGATCTCGGGTTTCCGAATTTCCACGATGTTCAGATGCACTTCGTCTTTCGTGAACTTCTGAACTTCGTTCTTCAGCTTCTCGATGTCGGCGCCCTTCTTACCGATCACCACGCCCGGGCGCGCCGAATGAATCGTGATGCGGCACTTCTTGTGCGGGCGCTCAATCACCACGCGGCTGACGCCCGCCTGCTTCAGGCGTTCCGTCAGGTGGTTACGGATCTTGATGTCTTCCTGCAGCAGCCGCCCGTACTCTTTCTTCCCGGCATACCAGCGGGAATCCCAGGTACGGTTGACGCCCAGACGTAGGCCGACCGGATTGACCTTCTGACCCATCAGGCATTCTCCCTTGCGGCCTCTGGGCTCGCGGATTTCTTTGCTGGCGCTTTCTTTGCAGCCGGTTTCCTGTTTTCTGATTTCGGCGCAGCGGACTTACCGCCGGATTTTCCTTTAGGCGCGGCCTTCTTCGCCGGCGCCTTCTCGCGCCTCTCTTCGACGACGATCGTTACCTGCGCGAACGGCTTCTCGATCCGTGCACCGCGCCCGCGAGCACGCGCGTGAAAGCGCTTCAGCACCATGTTTTTGCCAACGCTCGCATCCTTCACGAACAAATCGTCGACATCGAGGTCATGATTGTTCTCGGCATTGGCAATTGCCGACTGAAGGACCTTTTTCACCTGCCCGGCAATCCTCTTCCGCGAAAAGGTGAGCTCGTTCAGCGCCGCCTCCGCGCTCTTGCCGCGGATCGCCTGTGCCACGAGATTGAGCTTGCGCGGGGAAACGCGAATGTTCGTGCCGATGGCTTTCGCCTCGTTGTCGGCCAAGACTCGCGCGCGTGCTTCCTTGCCCATTATTCCGCTCTCTTCGCTTTCTTGTCGCCGGAGTGGCCGTGGAAAGTGCGAGTGGGCGAGAACTCGCCAAGCTTGTGACCGACCATGTCTTCGGTCACCAGCACAGGAATGTGCTTCTTTCCGTTATAGACACCGAACGTAAGGCCCACGAATTGCGGCAGGATGGTCGAGCGCCGCGACCAGGTCTTGATCACTTCCTTGCGGCCGCTGCCGCGTGTGGCTTCCGCCTTCTTCAGCAGAAAGCCATCGACAAACGGGCCTTTCCAAACCGAACGAGCCATATCTTACCCTTGCATCAACTTTCCGTGCCGTGAGCGCACGATGTATTTCGTCGTTTGCTTGTTCGTGCGGGTCTTGGCGCCCTTGGTTGGCTTGCCCCACGGTGTGACCGGATGGCGCCCGCCCTTGGTGCGGCCTTCGCCGCCGCCGTGCGGGTGATCGATCGGGTTCATCGCCGTGCCGCGGACATGGGGCCGCTTGCCCTTCCATACATTGCGGCCAGCCTTCGCCAGCACTTCGTTCATATGATCGGGGTTAGAGACAGCACCGACCGTTGCCATGCAGTTAAGCGGCACGCGCCGCACTTCGCCCGAATGCAGACGCATCGTCGCGTAGCCCTGGTCACGGCCTAGATACTGCGCATAAGTGCCCGCCGAACGCGCGATCTGTCCGCCCTTGCCCGGCTTCAGCTCGATATTATGCACAATCGTGCCGACCGGCATGGCACCCAGCGGCATCGCGTTGCCGGGCTTCACGTCAACCTTGTCACCGGAGATGACGGTGTCGCCCTGTGCCAGACGCTGCGGCGCCAGGATGTACGCGAGCTCGCCGTCCTTGTACTTGATAAGCGCGATAAAGGCGGTGCGGTTGGGATCGTACTCCAGACGCTCGACCGTGGCCGCCACATCGAACTTGCGGCGCTTGAAATCGA
>JAICVV010000175.1 GCA_025935155.1 Alphaproteobacteria bacterium | reverse complement strand
TCCCGAAGGCGAACGGCGTCCAGCCCGCGATCGGATTCGCTTGCCCGCAGCCCATCGTCAGGCAAAACGTCAGACAATTCCACTGCCCGATCGGCGACGCGTTGCGCGGTTCGGCGGCGCACATCGATGGCTTGGTTGCGCACGATCGTGATCATCCATGTCATCGGCTGGGACAAGGCCGGATCGAAACGGCTCGCGCTCGTCCAGATGCGGACATATGCTTCCTGCAGCACATCTTCCGCCAGGCTGGCGCTCCCGAGAATACGGCGCGCAATCGCAAAAAGTTTCGGGGAACTTGCCGCGTAAAGTTCCCGAAACGCGCTTTCGTCGCCGGAAGCCATGCGGGCCAGTAGCGGCGCAAGCGCCTCGCGCGTGTTTATCGGAGCCATATGGCGCAAACCATTCTCGTAAAGTGAAGCCCCTCTTTGCGCCTTCGATCGCCTGACGTTCGCATGCTTTTAACGCCGTTCGCAACAGCGGGGCACCTGGGCGCGACGGGCGCAGAATTTCTTTCTTTTCTTTCGCAATGGCGCGAAACTTTCAGAGAAGGGCCGCGTATTGATCGATGTTCCTGCCATGTGCGGGTAAATCGGCTGCGACGGTGGGCTGCCCGCCGCGGCGAGCGGAGGTGTTTATCCCATGAGAAAACTTGTTCACGGGGCAATGGTGTGTGCGGCATTGCTGGCGCTGGCGCCCGCGGCGCTTGCCAGCGATCACGGGGCCAATACGACAGAAGGGTTCGGCGCCGGGAAGATCCTTCGGTTTGGCTATCAGCAAAATTTCGACTGCGTCGACCAGCCCACCGACAATCTGGATTTCGACAAAGGCCCCAACCGCAAGGCCGAGGACGATCCTGACGAGATGCAGATACCCATCTGCCAGGCCGGCATTAATCCGACGATCAACCCGCCGGGTGCCAAAGGACTGGCGACCGGCACCACCGATCCCCTTTACGTGCTCGTACCGATGTTCTCGGTCGACAACGACCAGAATCCTGGCGATGCGATCTCGTGCAAGGATGTGACCCCCGGCACCGTCTGCGGGAAAGCCCTCGGTGAAACGCTGATAAAGCTGTTCGGCGCGCTTCCGGAAGCCTTCAAGGCGAAACCGCTGGTGTTCTCGCAATGTCCGGATCCAGGCGATCGTCCGGGGACCTGCACGATGCATGCCTCGCGTGTCGATCTCGCGCCGGTGCTGGCCGCGCTTGGCCTGATCCCAAATCCGCCGACCGCGAACGTGTTCGTGCCAAGCCCGAACCACAGTCATCTGTTGGACGACGACGACATCAATCTTCCGGCTGAGTGGTGGCAGGTCCTTCCGGTTCTTGTGCTCGACAAAAGCATCTGGCCTCCGCAGGACGGCAGCAGCGGACTCACGTCCAAAGCCGCCCTTGAGCAGGCTGAATCCAACGGACAGGCGATCGAAGCACCTTCCAACTTCTTCCTGTTCTTCGGTTCGTACGTAAAATAGATCCCCGTCGTTTCTGGGATCGTGTCCTGGCGTAACAATGGGCCGGTGTCCGCACCGGCCCTTTGTTTTCGATTCAAGAATACGTGGTCGGAAAATAATCGAGGTAATGTGCGCGAACGTACGCGTTCCGGTGGCCGGTCAGCCGTGCCATGACAATGCGGGTGCGCGAGGCGGACGCGCCTCGCTAATTCAGCTTGGCGCCGAGGTCGTCAATGCTGTTCTGGATGAGGGCGCGGGATTTGGCGTCGTCGAGATGCGTCGCGATGATCTTTTCGGCGGCGGCGGTGGCGGCATTGGCGGCGGCTTCGCGGATTTCCAGCATAGCGCGGGCTTCCGCCTGCGCGATTTGCTGCTCGGCGAGTTTCGCGCGGCGTTCCATCTGCGCCTGAAGCTGCGCGCGCGCTTCCGCGGCGTAGCGTTCGGCTTCTTCCTTTGTCTCGCGCAGGATGTGTTCGGCTTCCGATTTCGCCGCGCTCGCCTTCTGCCGATACTCGAGCAGCACCTGCTCGGCCTCTTTGCGGATCTGGCTTGCCTGCTCCAGTTCCCTCGCGATGGCCTCGGCGCGGCGGTCGAGCGCGGCGGCGAGAAAAGCCGGCACCCGCCACCACACAAAGAAGGCGAGCACGATGACAAGCCCCAAGCCTTCCCAGAAATCCGGTTCTTTCAGAATGGTTTTGATAAATTCCATGGCGTTCAGGCCTTCAGCACATCGCGCACGGCAGCGGTGGCTTCCGTGCGGCTGACCGATTCACCCGTAAGCCGACTGACGATATCCACTACCGCTTCCTCCGCCGCCTGAGTCACATGCCACTTTGCCTGACGCTGCATCGCGGCGATGCGCTCCTGTGCTTCCGTCGTCTTGCGGTGCGCTTCCGTATCGGCGCTCGTCTTGGCGCGCTCGAATTCGCGCGCCATTTCGGTGCGCGAAGCTTCGGAAGCCGCCCGTGCCCGCTCGCGCGCTTCCAGGATCGGCGCCTGATAGGCAGCTGCCGCGTGCTCCGCTGCTTTCCGGCTTTCTTCAGCCTTGGCGAGCTCCGTCTGAATGCGGCCCTTGCGCTCGCCGATGACGCCGCCGATTTTTGGCACCGCCACCTTCCACATCACGATCAGCAATGCCACGAACGTTACCGTCAGCCAGAAGATCTGGCTGGGATAAGTCGAGGTGTTGAACGGCGGAAAGCCGCCGCTCTTGTGCTCGGCGACAGTGCCGGTGGTGGTTGCGGGCGCGGGCATAGAAGCCTCAGGTGAACAGCAGGATCAGCGCGATCAGCAAGCCGAACAGGCCCTGCAATTCGCAAAGCGCGTAGCCGATGTACAGATTGGTGAACTGCGTGGAGGCAGCACCGGGATTGCGCAGCGCCCCCGAAATGTAATTGCCGAATACCACGCCGATGCCGATACCGGAACCGACGAAAGCGATCGTCGCAAGGCCCGCGCCGATCTGTTTTGCTGCAACGACGTCCATGAACGTAAATCCCTCTTAGTGGTTGTCGTGGAGATGGAGTGCTTCGGAAAGATAGATGCAGGAGAGGATGGCGAACACGTATGCCTGAAGGAACGCCACCAGGAATTCCAGCGCCGTGAGAGCGACGATCAATGCCTCCGGCGCTGCGGCCAAAACTGTGTAGACACCGCCGGCGGTGCCCAGGCCGATGACGAAGCCGGCCATCACCTTCAGCATGGTGTGGCCTGCCAGCATGTTGGCGAAGAGACGCATCGAAAGGCTGAGCGGCCGCGCGCAGAAAGAGATGAACTCCAGTAGCACCATCGGCACCATGATGATGACGGGCGCCTTGATCACGAACAGCTTGAGGAATCCCGCCCCGTGTCTGACGAAGCCCGTCACAATGGCGGTGAGAATGACCACCGCCGTGAGAAAAAAGGTGATGGCGATTTGGCTGGTGACGGTGAAGGCGATCGGCAACAGGCCGAATCCGTTGCAGAACAGGATGAACATGAAGATCGTGAAGATAAGCGGGAAAAAGCGAAAGCCCGCCGGCCCGGAGGTCATGTCGATCATGCCGCCGACGAATTCGTAGGAAAGCTCCGCCAGCGACTGCGTGCGTGTCGGCACCACGCGGTTCTTATTCACCGCCAAAATCAAAAACAGCGAAAGCGACACGAACACCACCAGCATCCAAAGCGCCTGGTTGGTGAAGTAGATGGGGTAATGACCAATGTGGAATAGCGGATGCGGCGCCCACGACACCGGCTTCACCTCGAACTGTTCCATGGGATTGATCGCCATGGATTTACCGCTCCTTCTCAGCCTGTTCGGCGGCTACCGCTTCCGCGGTGCGCCGGGTGATGTCCTTCGACGCGACGATCACGTTGCGAATACCCGTCGCCGCGCCCACAATAAAAAATACGATCGTCAGCGCGGGCCGCGTGCCGAACAGCCAATCCAGTCCCCACCCGATCGCCGCACCGACGATCACCGCCGAGAGCAGCTCCGCCCCAAAGCGGATCGCGACTTCCGCCGAAGTCGGCGCCGTCTTTCGTGGCGGCGGCGCCTCCTCTCGTTTCAGCGCGTCGATGCGCTCGCCGAGCGCACGCAAGTCTTCCGGTTCGGGAGCGTGCTCGCTCATGTTTTCCCCGGCTTCGATGCGATGGAACGCGCCTTCTCGGGTGTGACTGAAGGCGCGCGGAACATAGGGGCGGAGCGGTATTCCGTCAAGAATTGGAACGGGCTCCTAACCCGCTGATTTGGTTTATAAAAAGCCGCCGCGGCGAAACGCGCACGCAATATTCTGTCGCCTAATCTCGAACTACTATTCCGCCGCGACGACCTGCTGGGCTTGGGCGAGATTCACGGAGACGAGCTGGCTCACACCGCGCTCCGCCATTGTCACGCCGAACAGGCGGTGCATGCGGCTCATGGTGAGCGCGTGGTGGGTGATGACGAGGAAGCGGGTATCGGCCAGCCGCGTCATCTCATCCAGCAGATTGCAGAAGCGCTCGACATTGGCATCGTCCAGTGGCGCGTCTACTTCGTCGAGCACGCACACCGGCGCGGGATTCACCAGGAACACAGCGAAGATCAGTGAGAGCGCCGTCAGCGCCTGCTCGCCGCCGGAAAGAAGCGTGAGGTTCTGCAACCGCTTGCCGGGCGGGCGGGCGAAAATTTCGAGTCCGGCTTCCAGCGGATCTTCTGACTCGGTGAAGGTGAGTTTCGCTTCGCCGCCCTGGAACAGCTTCGCGAACAGCGACTGGAAATTCGCATTCACCTGCTCAAACGATTGCAGCAGCCGGTCGCGGCCTTCGCGGTTCAGGCTCTGAATGCCGCGCCGCAGCCGCTCGATGGCGCCTTCGAGATCGGCGCGGTCGGCGGTGAGCGTGTTCAGCCGCTCTTCCTGTTCGTTCGCTTCCTCTTCGGCGCGGAGATTGACGCCGCCCAGCTGCTCACGCTCGCGCTTCAGTTTTTCGACGCGCTGCTCCGCGTATTCCAGAGAGGGCAGTTCGTGATTGTCGCGAATATCGGCGATCTCGTGCAGCGCATCCGGCGTGGCGTCGAGTTCGTCGCGAATGCGCGTGCGCAATTCTTCCAGCCGCGAGGTCGCTGCTTCCGACAGAGCTTCGGCGCGGGCGCGGGATTCTCGTGCTTCCGACAACGCCGCTTCCGCGACCTTCACCGCCCTGTCGGCTTCGGCGAGCGCGCTTTCCGCCGTGGAGCGCGCATCGGCCGCCTGGTTGCGGGCGCTTTCGGCTTCGGCG
>JAICVV010000341.1 GCA_025935155.1 Alphaproteobacteria bacterium | reverse complement strand
TCAATGTCGTTATCCGAGATGTGCCGGCGGTCTTCGCGAAGATGCGCGGTAATGCCGTCCGCGCCGGCCTGCGCCGCAAGCTTTGCGGCACGCACCGGATCGGGAAATTTGCCGCCCCGCGCGTTCCGGATGGTAGCGACATGATCGATGTTCACGCCAAGACGGATGCGCTCCATCGCCTAACCGTGATCACGGCCGCACTTGCTGCAGCTGTCGTCCGCGAAAGCGCTCCACCGCCCGTTCACCCGGCCGAGCGGCTCCTGGCAATGAATGCAACGAATGCTGGCCATCGCGCAAAACGCGGCGACATAGCCCAACGCGCAGATCGCGAAGCTCCGCCAGCGCCAGTCAGGCACAAAGAAAAATTGTGCCAGACTGATGCCGAATGCCAACGACAGCAGTTCGAAAATATAAAATTCTGTTTTCCGTTTGAGCTGCGGCACCCGCAAGCCGGGTAGCGCTTTGCCAAAAAATCTCATTCGATGCCCCATACGCGCGTACTCTGGCAATCATCGCAGAGTATTCACCTTTTGTCAGCAGCGGATCGCGGTCGCTGTAAGCGCATCGCTACTGTGCGGGCACGGTTTCGGCAAGCGCGTCCTGCGGCCCCCTGACGCGCTCCACCGATTCGACAGATGCGTTTACCCGCAAGGCCCCAAGAATGTTCTCCAGATGCGCCACATCGCGCACCTCGATATCGACCAGAAAATCGAAGTAGAGAGGATTCCGGCTTGCGACCTTCAGGTTAAAGATGTTGCCGCCATTGTTGCCGATCACCGTCGCCACGGCCGCGAGCGACCCCGGTTCGTTTTTCACCCGCGCGAGAATCCGTGCAATATTAACGCCGGACTCCGCGGCGTGCGGCCCCCAGCTGACGTCCAGCCAATCCTCCATTTCGGCCGGCGCCGTTTCCAGTTCTGCGCAATCGATGGAATGAATAACGACACCTTCCGAGGGTGACAGCACGCCCACGATGCGGTCGCCCGGCAACGGATGGCAGCACTGGCCGAGCTGGTAGGAAATACCTTCGGTGAGCCCCTTGATGGAAATGGACTTGCTGTTCGCTTTCGGCGGCGACTTATAACCGGCGTCGCGCTTCAGCTCCGGGTAGGCGGCTTCCAGTACTTCGTTGGCCCGCAATTGACCTCGTCCGACCCCTGCCAGCAGATCCTCCGGCTTGGGCAGGCGCAATTTCTTCGCCACTTCTTCAATGGCTTTTTCCGTCAGCTCGCGATGATTGTCTGCGAAGGTCTTCTCCAGAATCTTGCGCCCGAAATTGATATTCTCGTCGCGCTGCGCATAGCGGAGAAAGCGGCGAATTTCGAAACGGGCCCGGCCGGTTACCGCAAACTGTTCCCATAGCGGCGACGGTGTCTGGTCTTTGGTGCGGATGATCTCCACCTGATCGCCGTTACGCAGCTGCGTGTGCAACGGCACGTGCACACCATTCACTTTCGCGCCCACGGTCGAGTTGCCGACATCGGTGTGCACCGCGTAGGCGAAATCGATCGGCGTGGCGCCCCGTGGCAGATTGATCAGGTCGCCATGCGGCGTGAAGCAGAACACCTGATCCTGGTACATGTGCAGGCGCGAGTGTTCGAGGAATTCCTCCGGCGTGTTGCCATGCTCGAGCAGATCGACCATTTCTCTCAGCCATTCATAGGCCGCCTGCGCCGTCTGGTCCTTTTCCTGTACGCGTTCGCGATAGCGCCAGTGCGCAGCGACGCCCCGTTCCGCGACTTCGTGCATGTCCTGCGTGCGGATCTGCACTTCCACGCGCTGCTGCTCCGGCCCGATAATGGTAGTGTGAATAGAGCGGTAGCCATTGATTTTTGGATTGGAGACGAAATCCTTGAAGCGCTCCGGCACCATGCGCCAATGCGTGTGCAAAACGCCCAGCGCGCGGTAGCAATCCTCCATGGTTTTCACGATGACGCGGAAGCCGAAAATATCGGACAGTTGCTCAAAGTTCAGCTGCTTGTCTTTCAGCTTGCGCCAGATGGAATAAGGGCGCTTGGCACGGCCCGACACCGCTGCTTCGATTCCCTCCTCCGCCAGCTTCCGGCGGATTTCGTCCGCCACGCGGCCGATGCGATCGCCGGACTGCGCATCGAGGCGCGCCAGCCGCGTCACGATGGAATTGCGCGCCTCTGGATCGAGTTCTCCGAAGGCGAGGTCCTCCAGCTCTTCGCGCATGTTCTGCATGCCGATGCGGCCGGCCAGCGGCGCGTAAATGTCCACCGTTTCCTGCGCGATGCGGTGGCGCTTCTCCTCCTTCTCGATGAAGTGGAGCGTGCGCATGTTGTGCAGCCGGTCGGCCAGCTTCACCAGCAGCACGCGGATGTCGTTCGACATCGCCAGCATCAGCTTGCGGAAATTCTCCGCCTGCTTGGTGCGCTCGGAGAACAGTTCCAGCTGCGACAGCTTGGTGACGCCATCCACCAGGCCCGCGATTTCCTCGCCGAAATTCGCCTTCACGTCGTCCAGCGTGACGTAGGTGTCCTCTACCGTATCATGGAGGAGCGCCGTCACGATGGTGGGAACGTCCAGCTTCAGCTCGGTGAGGATGGCGGCCACTTCCAGCGGGTGGCTGAAATAGGGATCGCCCGAGGCGCGGAACTGCTTGCCGTGCGCCTTCATGGC
>JAICVV010000354.1 GCA_025935155.1 Alphaproteobacteria bacterium | reverse complement strand
GCAAGCCCAGCGAAAGGCGCTGCTTGGCGCCTCTATCCCGCGCTCCGGACACCACTTCCTGCAACGGATCCTCAGCTTCTACTACGGAAGCGAGATGCACTACTGCGAGTGGTACGGGCCGCCCGATTGCTGCCGGCAGGTTCCCTGCACACGCGGCTCCTTTCGCATCACCTACCAGAAAAGCCATGACTGGGATTTCGCCTTGCCGCAGGATGCCGCTGGGGCGCTCTACCTGGTCCAATACCGGCATCCGGTCCCTGAGGCGCTGTCAGACCGGGATTTGATGCGCGATGCCATTGCCGGCCCGAGTTTCAACTACCGGCTCACGCGCGAACATTATGGCTGGTGGCTGGCAACCAAGGCGATTTACTTTCGCAAGTTTCACCAGAAATGGTTCGAGCGGCGCGCCCCGAATGCCGTATACCTCGGGTACGACGCGCTCACGCAGCATCCGTTGGAAACCATCGCACCCGTTCTGCAATGGGTGGATGGCAGCTTCGATGCCGACCGCCTTTCCGCGGCCATTGCAGACGCAAGCCCCACCCGCAGTGTTGCCAAAGAGGCGTACAAGCCGCGGGTGATCGAGGATAGCGCGCATTTCGATCGCGACCTTCTTGGGGCCTTTGAAGCATACGTTCTTGGCCAGTGCCCGAAATTCGAGTTCGAGCCATTGCTTTCCGGCACCTACGAAAACCACTGGCTGTACGGACTTATTCTCGTTCAGGATCCCGAGGCGCCGCTGCCGCCTGGCGAAAGCGACCGGCTGACAGCGGCGGCCAGGCTGGCGCCCGAACATCCCGAAATTCTGCTGCGGCTTGCCCGCCGCGAGATGGAGCAGGGCAACAATGGCCGCGCTATTGAATTGCTGGAGCGCGCCGTGGCGCACAGTCCGCATTTTGGCCAGGCCTATCGCCTGCTGGTCGATGCCTGCAGAGCGGCTGGGAAACCTTTGCCGGCTGCAATCACCGGCAGCGAGGCCCTGTTTGCCTGTGCCGAGAATCCGGCCGCTCTGGTGGAAATTGCGCGCGGCATGCTGAACGAGGAGCGTTTGGTAAATGCGCTGGCCGCGCTATCGCTGGTGACCGTCGTCCAACCGGAGAATTTTCGGGCGCATCATCTGCTGGCGCGAACGCTGATCCGGCTGGGCCGCTGGGCGGAAGCGCGGCGGCATGCGGATCGCGCCGCAGAACTCAAGCCGGATCATGAGCAGAACAACAAGATGCAGGAATCCATCCGCCACCACCTGCGTGGCTAGACATAAGCAGGTGCGAGGCCGGCCTGCTCCGTAGGTTTCGCGGGATCGCCTCACGGATGCTGGCTGGGGGACTAGGATTCGAACCTAGACAGGCAGAGTCAGAGTCTGCAGTCCTACCGTTAGACGATCCCCCAGCAGGGTCGCGTCAGGGCGTGGTTTAGAGCGAAACCGCCGCACCTTGTCAATTTGCGAGTGGTCCCTGGCGGCTTCGCCGAATTCTGGCCTTGCATCGCCTGCTATCCGGCGTTCAGGCTGCGCCATGAAGATGCCATCTCTTACCCGATCCTCACGCTTGAACGTTTCAAAGCAAGAGCGCCGCGCCTCCGCTGCGAGTTCGCTAGAAACAGCTGTGCAGCGAAAAATCGCGGCGCTGCAGCTGCCGGAACGTTTCGCCAAAACCGTTCACACCACCTATCGCGAGATCGCCGGCGAACTGCTGAGGCGGCGCGCAGCAAACAAACCTCTAATCATTGGCGTGTGCGGCTGCCAGGGCAGCGGCAAATCCACGTTGGCCGCCTTTCTCAAGCTGCTGCTCAGGTGTGAAGAGCAGCCCACGGCTGTTCTGTCGCTGGACGATCTCTATCTGACGAAGCGTCAGCGTGAAAAACTGGCTCGCGATGTTCATCCGCTGTTACGGACACGCGGCGTTCCCGGCACGCACGATGTGAAGCTTGGAGTCGAAACGCTTCGCAAACTGAATACGGCCAATGCGAATTCGCGCACTGCCATACCGCGCTTCGACAAAAGCCGGGACGATCGCGCGCCGCGAAAAGATTGGGATGTATTCAAAGGCCGGCCGACGTTTATTCTTTTCGAAGGCTGGTGCGTGGATGCGAAGCCGCAACCGCCGGCGGCATTGCGCAAACCGGTCAACCGGCTGGAGCGGGACTGCGATCCGGACGGCATCTGGCGCCGCTACGTCAACGACCAGCTGGCGGGGCGATACCGTCAGCTTTTCGCGCCCATCGATCTTCTGCTCTTCATGGAGGCGCCATCCTTCGATTGTGTCTACAAATGGCGCGGCTTGCAGGAGAAGAAGTTGCGCGATGCGGAAAAGGGAAAGGGCGCAGCGGTGATGGACAGGGCGGCGTTGGAAACCTTCATCATGCATTACGAGCGTTTGACCCGCTGGATGCTGAAGGAGATGCCTTCCCGCGCCGATATTCTGCTGCCGCTTGCGCCGGACCAGCACGTTCGCGCTGTAGAAATCCGCGAGCGCAGCAAAATGCGATCCGGATCATGAATCAATCGGCTACTCGGGCAGCCCGCGTTCGCGTGAAAAAAGCGAAGGGG
>JAICVV010000425.1 GCA_025935155.1 Alphaproteobacteria bacterium | reverse complement strand
CCTCAGCATCGAATTCCGCCAGACCAACAGCGAAGCGGAACTGATCGGCTGGCTTCAGGAGGCGCGAACCGCGGCTTCCGCGGTGGTCCTCAATGCCGCAGGCCTCAGCCACACGTCGATCGCGGTGCTGGATGCCGCGCGCGCCTTTGACCGGCCGCTGATTGAGGTGCATCTCTCCAATCCCTATGCGCGGGAGGATTATCGCCGGCATTCATTCGTCAGCGAGGCGGCCACCGGTATTATCTGCGGATTAGGACCGGAAGGGTATTTGTATGCTATCGACCATCTGGCGCAGCTTCTGAAGAGCCCGAGCCGATGAGCATCAAAGATGAGGTTAGGCAGTTGGGGGCACTTTTGACGAACGGCTCTAAAACGAAAGCGGGGATTGACTCGGCCGCCATCCGCGAACTTGCAGAACTCCTGACCGAAACGGGCCTATCCGAAATCGAAATTGAACAGGATGGCATCCGGCTGCGCGTCGCCCGGCAGATGTCGCCGGTGGTCTCGCATGCCCCGATGGCCGCCGCGCCGATGCCGGTCGCGGCGCCCGGGCCGGTGGAAGCGGCAGCACCGAAGCGAGAGGGGCCGGCACCAGGCGCCGTCACATCGCCGATGGTCGGAACAGCCTACCTCTCCCCGCAGCCCGGTGCGCCAGCGTTTGCCAAAGTGGGGGACACGGTGAAGGAGGGGGACACGCTTCTGATCGTGGAGGCCATGAAAACAATGAACCCCATTGCAGCGCCGCGCTCGGGCACGGTCAGCGAAATCTGCATTGCGGATTCGCAGCCGGTCGAGTTCGGCCAGACGCTGCTGATTCTCTCCTAGCCGATGTTCGAAAAAGTCCTCATCGCCAATCGCGGCGAAATCGCGCTGCGCATCAACCGCGCCTGCAAGGAAATGGGCATTTCCACAGTCGCGGTCCATTCCACCGCGGATGCGGAGGCGATGCATGTGCGAATGGCAGACGAAAGCGTGTGCATCGGGCCGCCGCCGGCAGCGCAAAGCTATCTCAACATTCCGCAGATCATAGCGGCGTGCGAAATCACCGGCGCGGAGGCCATTCATCCCGGCTACGGTTTCCTTTCGGAAAACGCGCGCTTCGCCGAGATCGTGCGCGAGCACGGCATCACCTTCATAGGCCCCACGCCGGAGCACATCCGGCTGATGGGCGACAAGATTGCCGCCAAGCAGGCGGTGAAAAGCGTCGGTATCCCGACGGTACCAGGTTCGGATGGCGCGGTGACGTCGGATGCGGAAGCCGAGCGTCTGGCGAGCGAGATCGGCTATCCGGTGCTGATCAAGGCGACGGCCGGCGGGGGAGGGCGGGGCATGAAGGTGGCCCGCACCGCTGCCGAACTGCCGCTCGCGCTTTCGACAGCGCGTGCCGAAGCCAAAGCGGCCTTTGGCAACGATGAAGTGTACATGGAGAAATACCTCCAGAAGCCGCGCCATATCGAAGTGCAGGTACTGGCGGACAGCCACGGTAAGGTGCTGCATCTGGGCGAACGCGATTGCTCGCTACAGCGGCGGCATCAGAAGCTGTGGGAAGAAGCGCCGAGCCCTGCGCTCAATTCCGCCCAGCGCACGCAGATCGGCTCAACGGTTACGGGTGCGCTGCAGAAGCTTGGGTATCTCGGCGTGGGTACCGTGGAGTTTCTGTTCGAAGACGGCGAGTTCTACTTCATCGAAATGAACACCCGGCTCCAGGTGGAGCATCCGGTGACAGAAGCCATCACGGGCCTGGACATTGTGCGCGAACAAATACGCGTAGCCGCCGGCGGCGCCATCGAGATGGAGCAGCCGGATATCGTTCTTTCCGGCCACGCCATCGAATGCCGCATCAACGCGGAGAACGCTTTCACCTT
>JAICVV010000311.1 GCA_025935155.1 Alphaproteobacteria bacterium | reverse complement strand
TTGTGCGCCCGGATGGCGTCATCATCACCAATCGCCATGTGATCGAAGGCGGGCAGGACATTGTCGTGGTGCTGTCCGACAAGCGCGAATTCAAGGCGCGCGTGCTGCTATCGGATGCGCGTACCGATCTAGCAGTTCTCAAAATCGACGCGCATGGCGAGCGCCTCCCCACCATCCAGTTCGGCGACAGCGACCGCGTGCAGGTGGGCGATCTGGTGCTCGCCATCGGCGACCCGTTCGGCGTTGGCCAGACGGTGACAATGGGCATCGTCTCCGCGCTCGCGCGTACCGGAGTCGGCGCCAGCGATTACCAGTTCTTCATTCAAACCGACGCAGCCGTGAACCCCGGCAATTCCGGCGGCGCGCTGGTGACGACAGACGGCAAGCTTGCGGGAATCAACACCGCCATCGTGTCGCGCACCGGCGAATATGCGGGGATTGGATTTGCGATCCCTGCGAACCTTGTGCGGCGCGTGGTGGAAGGCGCGCTGGGCGGCGGCTTCAAGGTACCGTGGATCGGAGCAAGCGGGCAGGCGGTGACCAGCGATGTGGCGCAGGGGCTCGGCCTCGGCAGGCCCGGTGGCGTCATCCTGAAAAGTGTCTATCCCGGTGGCCCGGCGGCCAAAGCGGGCCTGCACACCGGCGATGTGGTGCTCGACGTGGATGGCACGCCCGTCGATGACATGCAGGCGCTCAATTTCCGCCTGGCGACCCACAAGCCGGGCGACACGGCCCATCTGCACGTCCGTGCCGGTGGCAACACGCATGATGTCGATGTGAAGCTCGCGCTGCCGCCGGAGAATCCGCCGCGCAACGTAACGACGATCGGCGGGCGCAATCCGCTCACCGGCGCAAAGGTGGAAAACCTGTCGCCGGCAGTGAACACGGAACTGCAACTCGATCTGATGGCGCGCGGCGTTGTGGTTCTGTCGCCAGGCGACTCCATTGCCGCGCAGCAGGGCTTTCAATCGGGCGACATCGTGCGGGCCATCAATGGCAGCGAAATCCACTCCGTTGCGGAGCTGAACCGCGCGCTCGCCAATGCCGGCGGCCAGTGGGACATGATCATCGACCGTGGCGGCCAGCAGATCCGTGTGAGCCTGGGGGGCTAGAGTGCCAGTTAAATCTGGCGCATGATTGGGCGAGTCATTTTCCGGCTGGAGGTTCGATGCGCACCACGGGATTGGCTATCGTTATTCTCCTTGGGACGAACCCTGCCGCGTGGGCAGCTGATGTTCTTCATTCCGACGGCCGGTATACTCAGACTGCAAGCGGCATGACATTCCCGCGGGTCGTCGATGATTTTCGCAGGGGCAGAATCGTCCGATTTCTGCGCGATGGCACGGATGAAAGTGTCGATTTCAATCGTACGACTCCAATGTCCGAAATTGCCGCTACGGTAAACGTATATCCTGCCGCGCTCGGTTGGACGGAACGTTCAGATGTACGCAGCGTCGATCCGTGCAAATGGCAGTTCCAACAGGTGAAGCATGGAATCACGGTCGTTCACCAGGATGCGGCGCTGATCGAAGAAGCCGCCACCAAGCTGATTCAGAATGACCGAACGTACTCCGGATATCGTGCGAAATACCGGCTGACGGATACCCACTTTTTCGATGGCAGCGGAATAGCTGCGCGAGAAGATGTTTTCATGTTCTGTAATGCCGGCAAGTGGACGGTACAGTACACATTTGACTATCGGGCCAGCTACGACGCCAGCGGCGCGATCGCTCGCTTCATGCATGATTTGCCTCTGACCATCCGCGATAGCTCAATCTGACCGCGTGGCCGCCCTGCCCTGACATTCTTTGGCAAGGGCAGCATACACCAGTATGCTCGCGATATGTCAGACCTGTTCGAAGCCGGGGGACTGCCGGACGATGCGCCGCGGCCGCTGGCGGATCGCCTGCGGCCGAAGTCGCTTTCTGAAGTCGTCGGGCAGGACCATCTGATCGGGCCGGAGGGGCCCATCGGCCGCATGGTGGCGACAAACCGGCCGCATTCGATCATCCTCTGGGGGCCACCCGGCACCGGCAAAACCACCATCGCGCGGCTGCTGTCGACGGCGTTCCAGCTCCATTTCGTGCAGTTGTCGGCGGTCTTTTCCGGCGTTGCCGATCTCAAGAAGACGTTCGATGCCGCCCGCCAGCGCCGCAAAGTCGGCCAGGGAACTCTGCTCTTCGTCGACGAAATCCATCGCTTCAACCGCACTCAGCAGGACTCCTTCTTGCCGGTGGTGGAGGACGGCACCGTCATTCTCGTTGGCGCCACGACAGAGAATCCATCCTTCGAGCTGAACGGTGCACTGCTCAGCCGCGCGCAGGTGCTCGTGCTGCGCCGGCTGGACGATGCCGCGCTCGAAACGCTGCTCGAACGCGCCGAAGGATTCTACAAGCGCAAGCTGCCGCTCACCGAAGATGCGCGGCAAACCTTGCGCGCGATGGCGGATGGCGACGGCCGCTATCTGCTCAATCTTGCGGAAGAAGTGGCGGCGCTGAAAACCGTCAAGCCGTTGGATTCAGCGGCACTGGTCGCCGCTGTCCAGAAACGCGTCCCGCTCTACGACAAGTCGCGCGAGGAGCACTACAACCTTATCTCCGCGCTGCACAAATCCATCCGCGGCAGCGATCCGGATGCGGCACTCTATTGGCTTGCGCGCATGCTGGCCGGGGGAGAGCAGCCGCTCTATATCGCGCGGCGTCTGGTGCGCGCCAGCGTCGAGGACATCGGCCTCGCCGATCCGCAGGCCGTTGTGCAGGCGTTGGCAGCGAAGGATGTATACGACTTCCTCGGCTCGCCGGAAGGCGAAATCGCGCTGGTGCAATGCGTGCTCTATCTCGCGAGCGCGCCAAAATCGAATGCCGCGTACGTGGCGCAGGGCGCCGCGATGAAAGCGGCTGCCGAACATGGATCGCTGATGCCGCCGGGGCACATTCTAAACGCGCCAACCAAACTGATGAAGCAGCTCGGCTACGGCAAAGGCTACGAATACGATCACGCCGCCGACGAGGCATTCTCTGGCCAGAACTATTTTCCCGATGGCATGGAGCGGCAATCTTTCTATCAGCCCAAGGACACCGGTTTT
>JAICVV010000256.1 GCA_025935155.1 Alphaproteobacteria bacterium | reverse complement strand
GAAGCAATGAGCATTCCGCTTCGCGAGCTGATCGACACACACGCCGGCGGTGTGCGCGGCGGCTGGGACAATCTGCTGGGTGTGATCCCAGGCGGCTCTTCCATGCCGGTGCTGTCGAAGGAGATTGCCGACAACATTCTGATGGATTTCGATTCGCTGGTGAAAGCGAAGTCGGGCCTGGGCACCGCAGCGGTGATCGTGATGGACAAATCTACCGACATCATCAAGGCGTTTCAGCGGCTTGCCTATTTCTACAAGCACGAGAGTTGCGGCCAGTGCACGCCGTGCCGCGAAGGCTGCGGCTGGATGTGGCGGGTGATCGGGCGCATGGGTAGAGGCGATGCCACCATGGCGGACATCGATCTGCTGCAGGAAGTGACGAAGCAGATCGAAGGCCACACCATCTGCGCCTTCGGTGAGGGCGCCTCGTGGCCGGTGCAAGGATTCCTGCGCCACTTCCGCCCTGAGATCGAGAGGCGCATTCGCGAGTATGGCGCGCGGCATTCTGCGCCCATGCAGCCGTTGGCGGCGGAGTAGGGCGGATGGCGGAGCAAAGGCAGAGACAAATCCTGCAGCCACCATTGGCGATGATGATTGTGGCAGGTATTGGTGTCGGTGCTGCGGTGCTGACGATGCTGGCGTGGCGCGGCGAAAAGGCGAAGAAGCTCTACCTCTCCCATTGCGACGTGGCGCTGGCGAACCCGCGCTTCTCCAGTCCCGATCTCGCCAAGCTGGATTTGAAGGCGAGGACCTTCGACGGCAGCGCCGAGGAGTTCGAGCGTTACGAATGGTACGTGGCGCGGCTGGTCTACACCCTGGATGAGTGTCTTTCGCTGGCGCCCATCCCGCAGTGGTACGCAGTGGCAAAAACGCAGCTAGCCAATCACAAAAAATATTTCGCGTCGGACTACTACAAGTATTCGCTGCGCATGCGAATGTTGATCGGGCAGCAGGCGGAGGCGGACCGCTGATGCCCACACGCAAGATCATTATCGACGGCAGGGAAGTCGAGGCGGACGACTCGATCACGCTGCTGCAGGCGTGCGAGCAGGCGGGCAGCGAAATCCCCCGATTCTGCTATCACGAACGGTTGTCTGTGGCCGGCAATTGCCGCATGTGTCTGGTGGAATGGGTGGGCGCGCCGAAGCCGCAGGCGTCCTGCGCGCTGCAGGTGAAGGACATCTTCCCCAACAAGGATGGCACGCCGGCCAAGATCAACACGCGCTCGCCCTACGCGCAGAAAGCGCGCGAAGGCGTGATGGAATTCCTGCTCATCAACCATCCGCTGGACTGCCCGATCTGCGACCAGGGCGGCGAGTGCGATCTGCAGGATCAGGCGCTCTATTACGGCCGCGCCAACTACAACCGCTTCAAGGAAAACAAGCGGGCGGTTGAAGACAAGTACATGGGCCCGCTGATCAAGACGATCATGACGCGCTGCATCCAGTGCACCCGTTGCGTGCGCTTCGCAACCGAAGTGGCAGGCGTGCCGGGCCTTGGCGCAACGGGGCGGGGCGAGGACATGGAGATCATGTCCTATCTCGACAAGGCGTTCGAATCCGAGCTGTCGGGCAATGCGGTGGATTTGTGTCCGGTCGGCGCACTAACGCATAAGCCGTGGGCGTTCATCTATCGGCCGTGGGAGTTGCGCAAGACCAACTCCATCGACGTACACGATGCGCAAGGCTGCAATGTCCGCGTGGATAGCCGTGGCGGCCAGGTGCTGCGTATCCTGCCGCGCGTAAACGAAACGGTAAACGAGGAGTGGATTTCCGACAAGTCGCGGTACGCCTGCGACGGGTTGAAGAATCAACGCCTCGACCGGCCGTATGTGCGTAAGGCCGGTAAGCTGGAGCCCGCAAGCTGGGGCGAGGCGTTCGAAGCCATCGCCGCGCATGTCCGCGGCACGCGGCCGGAGCGGATGGCGGCGATTGTGGGCGATCTCGCGGCGGCGGAAGAGATCAAGGCGCTAAAGGATTTGATGCACTCGATAGGCGTCAGCAGCCTCGAATGCCGGCAGGATGGCGCCAAGGTGGGTGGCGGTCCGCGGCAATCTTATCTGTTCAACACCACAATTGCCGGCGTGGAATCCGCCGATGCCTTGCTCTTCATCGGCTGCAATCCGCGCTGGGAAGCGCCGGTGTTGAACGCGCGCATTCACAAGACATGGCTGAACAGCGCGATCAAGATCGCCAACGTGGGCGTGCCGTACAATCTCACTTATCCGGTCGAGCAGCTGGGCGGCAGCGCGAGTGTATTGCGTGAGATCGCGGATGGCAGTCACGCCTTTGCAAAGGTGCTGCGCGATGCCAAGCGGCCGATTGTGATTGTTGGGCCTGGCGCGATCGCGCGTCCTGACGGCGCGGCCATTCTGAATCTTGCCGCACGTATCGCATCCGATACCGGCATGATCGGGCCCGCAGGCACGGCGGCCGAAGGTGGCTGGAGCGGATTCAATGTGTTGCACACGGCGGCTTCGCGCGTGGCGGCGCTCGATCTCGGCTTCCTGCCGGGCGAAGGCGGCCGCGACATGGCCGGCATTCTCGATGGCGCCGGCAAGGGCGAGATCGAGTTCGTCTGGTTATTGGGCGCCGACGAGTTCGATATGGACAAGCTCGGTAATGCCTTCGTTGTCTATCAGGGCACGCAGGGCGATGCCGGCGCCCACCGCGCCGATGTTATCCTTCCCGGCGCCGCCTATACCGAACAGGACGGCATTTATGTGAATTTCGAAGGTCGCGCCCAGCGCGCGGAGCGTGCCACGTTTCCGCCAGGACAGGCAAAAGAAGACTGGGCCATTCTGCGGGCGCTGTCCGATGTCATCGGCCAGCGATTGCCGTATGACCACCGCGGAGAGCTGCGCCGGGCATTGTTCGCAGATGCGCCGCATCTGGCGGACGAGGGTGCGTTGCCGCAATCGATTGGCGCCGATCCCGCCATCTGGAACAACATCGGCGTGGCGGGCGATATCGATGAGCGTACGCCGCTTGCGTCACCCATCGCCGACTTCTACCTCACCAACCCCATCGCGCGGGCAAGCGGAACCATGGCCGAGTGCAGCAAGGTCTATGTCACCGGCGCGGTGAAAATGGCGGCGGAATAGATGTTCTTTACATCGTACTTCCAGCACCACGGATTGCCCTACGGCTGGGCATGGACGCTCAGCCAGGGGATTGTCATCGTATTCTTCGAACTGATCCTCGCGCTTTCCGTCGCGCTGTTCATTCTCGCCGACCGCAAGATCTGGGCGGCGGTGCAGATGCGCCGCGGGCCCAACGTGGTGGGTGCCTTCGGCCTGCTGCAAACCATCGCCGACGCGCTGAAATTTTTCTTCAAGGAAGTGATCGTGCCGGCAGGCGCCAACAAGGTGCTGTTCCTTCTGGGACCGCTGATCACCGCCACGCTTGCTTTTGCCGCCTGGGCCGTGATGCCGGTGAGCGCCGGCTGGGTGGTCGCCAACATTAACGTCGGCATTCTCTATATCTTCGCGATTTCCTCGCTGGGTGTGTACGGCGTGATTGTCGCCGGCTGGGCGTCGAATTCGAAATACGCATTCCTCTCGGCGCTCCGCGCAGCGGCGCAGATGGTATCCTACGAAGTCTCCATCGGTTTTGTGCTGATCACGGTTCTGCTGTTCGCTGGTTCCCTGAACCTCTCCGCCATTGTGGAAGCGCAGCGGCACGGCTGGTTTATGTTCACGATCCTGTTTCCCATGGGGATCGTGTTCTTCATCTCGACGCTTGCCGAAACCCAGCGGCCGCCCTTCGATCTCTTGGAAGCGGAATCGGAACTCGTGGCCGGCTTTATGGTGGAATATTCCTCGACGCCGTTCCTGCTTTTTTTCCTCGGCGAGTACATGAACGTGATCATGCTGTCGGGATTGATGGCGGTGTTGTTTTTGGGCGGTTGGCTGCCGCTGTGGTCGATTTGGCCGCTCACGCTGATTCCCGG
>JAICVV010000092.1 GCA_025935155.1 Alphaproteobacteria bacterium | reverse complement strand
GGTTTGCGCAATTTTGAACTCCATCCAGGTGGCGAAGGATTCGTTCAGCCAGATGTCATCCCACCAGCGCGGCGTCACCAGATCGCCGAACCACTGATGCGCGATTTCGTGCGCCTGCACCGTGAGGCTGGAGCGGCGCTGCTCCAGCGGTGCATCTTCGTCCATCAGCAGAAGCTGCTCGCGGTAGGTGATGGCGCCCGCATTCTCCATCGCACCCGCCGAAAAATCCGGCACGGCCAACGTATCCAGCTTCTGGAACGGGTAACCGATCCCGTAATAGTTCTCGAGTGCTGTGACAATCTCAGGCGTGAGCGACAACGCGTATTTCAATTTTGGGCCCAGGCCTCTCGCCGCGATACCGCGCAGATGCAGGGGATATTTGCGAAACTGGTTCGGTGGCACATCGCCCACATCGACAATGTCGAGCGGTCCAACCGCCACCTGCACCAGATAGGTCGGCAGAGGTTTGGTGGTCTCGAATACCCACCTGATCATGCCGGCGCCGGATGGTGCACGCGTGACCGCGCGTGTGTTGGCAATCACCTTGTCATCCGACGGCGCCGTGATCGTCATATCGAATGGCGTCTTGAAGCCCGGCTCGTCGAATCCGGGGAAGGCGCGGCGCGCATCGATGTTCTCGAATTGCGTGAAGGCGTAGGCATCGCCGCGATCGACAACTTTGTAGAGTCCTGCAAGCGACGCGTTGAACGGCGCCTGGTAATCGAAAATCAGCGTGGCGCGGCCGGCCGGAACACGCTTGCCAAACGACAGTGTATCGACGCCCGAATCATGCACCTGTCTGTAAGTAGCGGGGATTGTCATGCCGGACGGAAGCCGCAGCACAGCCCGCGAGACGCGAAGATCGAGACCGTGCATGAAAAACGATCTCAGCGGTTTGGTAACCGTAACTTCAATTTCGGTGTGGCCGGAAAAACTGCCCTTTTTTGGGTCGATTGCGAAAGAAAGTCTGTATCGGTTGGGAACCACCGCACGCGGCAACATCGCCAACGGAACAGCCGTGTGCGGCGTCGCCGCACGCACAGCGATGGACTGTTCGAATTTCTGACAGGCCGAAAGGCACAGGGCAGCAACAAGAGCGACAAAAGGCAGAAAGACCTTCATGACAAAATTCCAAAAATCGTATGGGACACGGACTTTAGCCGAATTGCGGCCAAATCAAACCGAATTTGACTGTGCAAGTCCAAAGGGACTTGCGGACCAACTGCCGCAGGCATGAATTTTTTCGTTGCGTGCAGCGATAAGAGGTTGGCCAAAAGATTTGAGTAACCATTTTTGTTTTAGATGTAAGAGCCGGTATCGAAGTGGATCAGATGTCATCGGTATGGATCATGAGAGTGGGGGGACAGACATATGGTCCCTACGTATTCGAACAGATGCGGGCGTTTGCTGCCGCAGGCAGGCTCGCTCCGGCTTCGCTTGTCGCGCCGGACGAAGATGGTGCGTTTGGACCAGCTTCCCAAGATCCGCTCCTCGGCCCTTTGTTTCAGCCAGCACCTTCCGTGAGCGGCCATCCTGACGGGGAATCGACTAGAGACTCCAGTGCTCGCGCCTTCGGGCAGAACGATGTAGGCGCTGGCGAAGAGCCGGCACATTTCCTGATTGTCACTGACATGAAATCCGGTTCGATTGCGGCGTTGGAAGAACAGATTTTCAGCATGGGAGCCGCTTACCAGGTCATGCCGCAGGCTTGGGCGTTGTCGAGCATGCTGCCAATCGGTGCGATCAAAAATATTTTGATCCAGAAGCTGGGCAAGCTGGACAATCTGCTCGTCGTCGATGCCTCACACGACAAGCTCACCTGGTCCAACCTGGGCCCCGAAGCGGATACGCGCTTGCGCCGTATCTGGGTCAAAGGTCCGCATCTGTCAGCCGCCTGATCGTTTCACCACTGCGAAATCTTCACGGAACCGGCGCTAGTTATCGAGATAGATCTGCGCTGAAAGTCCGAGCATTGCATCTCCGCTTCGCTAGTTGCCGCACTGCGCGACAAGGCGCCCAGCGGTAGCGAATTGCCCGGAATCTGTTTATCTTCGGTGCTCACCGTACTCGCATCGATCAGGCCATTGCGGCAGGCGGTGATCCAATCGTTGCCGCCGCGGAGCACCGCACCAAACACACGCTGGCGTTCCTTAGAAGGCGAACGCGGCCTATCAGAACTGCTGTAGACGCAATTCAGTATTGCCTCTCTTCCGGCAGTCCGGGTGCAATGCCCTCAATGGCATAGAGCGGCACCGGAGAATCCCTTTATGCGTCGATATAAGACGCGAGACGATCAGGCCGGAACGCGCTACTCTCAGTATGCGCAAGTGAGTCGCGCCAAGCCGGGAGCAGCCAAGTTGCGATCCTGCACGAGAGCCGAATTCGAGCAATTTCGTTCCGCGTATCCCGCAACTGATTTCTGTTATTCCGGTATTTCTCTCATCGGTACGGAGCATCTATGGCCAAGCGTTCCGCGCGCCACAAGACGCGCGACTACCAGGATAGCGAGTCAGCAACCGTGCATCCGCTGTTTCCATCCGCCGGCTGGACCCCGGTGGACGGCGGGGCGCGAGACCGAAAATACGTAAAAAACATCCGAGCAATGAGTCCGCTCCAGCAGCGGCTCATAGACGCCATTGAAGAGCGCTCGGTTGTGGTGGCGCTGGGGCCGGCTGGCACCGGCAAGACCTATCTGGCTATCGCCAAGGCCGTCGAAGCTCTGGAGCAGAGCCGCGTCGCGCGCATTGTGCTGACCCGGCCAGCCGTCGAAGCCGGCGAAAGCCTCGGCTTCCTCCCCGGCGACCTGCAGGAGAAGCTCGCGCCATACCTGCGGCCGCTCTACGACGCGCTCACTGAGAGGCTCGGCAACAAGCGGCTGAAAGCGCTCTTGGCCGAAGGCGCCATCGAAGTGGCGCCCGTCGCTTACATGCGCGGCCGCACGCTCAACAACTGCTTCGTCGTCATCGATGAAGCCCAAAACTGTACTTATGGACAGCTGAAGATGCTGCTCACGCGCCTTGGCTGGCGGTCAACCATGGTGCTGACGGGCGATCCGGATCAGACGGACCTTTTGCCGGGACTTTCCGGCCTGGGAGACATCGCCAAACGCCTGGAGCAGGTGCCGGAAATTTCGGTCGTCCGTCTGGGCGACAGCGATATCGTTCGTCACCCGCTCGTCGGCAGCATGTTAACCGTGCTCTGAGCACGTCTGGCAAAGGCGGTAGATTTAACTTAAATCGCCCGCTTTCCGAGTCGCAGTTTGGAAGCTGGGGGATTTATGAAGCGAACTTGCATGCTGGCGGCAGCGGGCATTCTGCTGGCTGGAGCGACGGCGTTGCCCGCCTTTGGAGCGGGGGTGTCCGTCAAAGATGTGCCGAACCTGGGCCGGCCCGGAATATCTACCAACGTTAGCGGAAGCGGTTTTGGCGCGAACGAAGCTGTCGATATCTATTTCGATACCACCGATCTGCTCCTTGACGTGACCGACGATTCCGGAAATTTCGGCGCCGACGGCCTGAGGGTTCCGGCGGGGGCGGCGCCCGGAACGCATTGGATCACCGCTGTCGGACGCCACGACGGAATCGCCGCGCATGCCGTTTTCACGGTCCGCACGAACTGGGCAGAACGTGGATTCGAGGAACGCAGCCGTCGCTACAACCGGTCTGAAAACACGATCACCGCTGCAAATGTGAACAGACTCGATTTGGACTGGACCGCCAACACAAACGGCAGCGTAGTCTCGTCCGCTGCGTATAACGGGACCATTTACGTTGGGTCTGCCGATGGAAAGCTTTATGCCTTCAGCCCGACGGGCACACTGAAATGGAGTGTTGCAACGGGCGGAGCGATTCTCTCCTCGCCGGCCATCGCGAACAGTAACATCTATGTGGGCTCGAGCGATGGCAAGCTATACGCTCTCAAGAGCGCAAACGGAGCGGTCGTATGGAGCGCCGCCGTGGGCGGGCCAATCAGTTCATCCCCCGTCATTGCCGATGGCATTGTCTATGCCGGCTGTGCGGGCGACGGAAAAGTCTATGCGTTCAACGCCGGAACCGGCACGCTTGCCTGGACGGCACCGGCAATCACGGGCGGCCTCGACTATTCTTCTCCGGCAGTCGCCCAAGGGAACGTCTATATCGGTTCGCTCGATGGCCGAGTGTACGCGTTCGATGCCGTGACTGGGGCGCCAGTCTGGTCTTCCGCGGCAACGGGTGGGCCGCTCGAGTCTTCGCCGGCAGTGGCGAATGGGCGGGTGTTTATCGGTTCGCCGGATCAAAAGGTTTACGCTTTCAATGCCGCGACCGGAGCGCCGGCCTGGACGGCCAATGTAGGCGTGAGTCTGCTTTCGTCTCCGGCCATTGCCAATGGGATTCTCTATATCGGGGGTACGGATGGCGAGGTTTTGGCGCTGAACGCAAATAGCGGAAAGACCGTTTGGACCGGAATAGTGAATGGAGCGATCCAATACTCCTCTCCGGCAGTTGCCGGTGATGTCATCTATGTCGGCTCACACGATAATAGCATCTGGGCGTTTGCGGCCGGGGGGTGCGGCGGCCCGACATGTTCTCCCCTTTGGAATGGCCTGACCGGCGCAAGTATCGACTCATCGCCCACCGTTGCCGACGGGATGGTGATCGCGGGTTCCGGCGACAAATCGCTTTATGTTTTCACGCTCGATGGCGGAAATCCCGCACGCCACCGGGACGCTCGCCCGCCATCCTACGCTTCGCTTCATCCTGACAAGCGGCTGAAGCCGGTGAAGCATGAAGCGTTGCGTAAATAATGATCAGAGAGCCAAAGCAATACTGAGAATGAGCAACCCAATGGCGAGGCTCCAATAGCCGCAAAGGGCGGCAGCCAGCCAGAAAGCGACCCATGAGCAGTCTTTCTTACGCCGCGCCTCCGCGGCCTTTTGGAGAAAAACGTTCGGCCCGGCGATGACCATGGTGGCGTAATAGGCCGGGCGGACAGAATTTTCTTTTTGTCCGACCAAAACCCGATACAGATTTCCCGCTATGCCGGAGGCGGTAAAGCCGGTGGTGATTGCATACAAAAGAACTGCCAATTCCCGTAACATGGCTATCCATGTCCTGCGAAATGGAGGCGTAGCGCGCCTGGCTGGGGCGGGTCGCAGAACACCGCTGGCATATTCCGCTTTGGCATGACACTCCTTCGCACGACCAATTCGCAGGTTCCTGGTACAATGACCGATCGAAAGGTTCTGATGCAGCCAATTCTTTATTAAGGTTACTCGATGACGCGAGTCGGGGAAGAAGAAGCAATCAGGGAAAGATCGGGCTGGCTAATTCCGCTTGCCGTTTTTGCTGCAACGGCCGTCTTATCGGGCGCGGTGCTTATCTATTATCTCGCGCCCACCCCGGCCGCACTGATTGGAAACCGTCCAGCCCCGACCGCCAAGACAGACCGTGTGGAGCTTTCTGTCGGCGGGGTGAATTTCAGCGTTCCCTCGAACTACATCCGATATCGCGCGTCTCGCAAAGGCGGAATGCAGAACCAGGTCGCGTTATTCGCAATGCTTCCGGATTTTCGGGGTTATAGCGATGCCGATGCGCAGCTCTTCTCAAGCAACGCCGCGGATTCACCCATTGTGTACATTCTGCTGCACGACGAGGGTCTGAAGCTCAGCGAGCAGGACCGCTTTCAGCGAATCTATCTCGGATACGCCGCCGATTCGCACGGGCATCGCGGGCCGTTTGGCCTGACCCAATATGCCTTTCGCGACGATTCCGGTTACCGCGGGGAAGATCTGTTCGTCGGCCGCTTCGGAACGCGAATGGTCGTGCTACGATGCGTGCGCAGAAGCGACAGCGTTCCCAGCCCGAGTTGCCTGCGAGAGATGCGCCTCGCGCATCACGCGGCTGTCAGTTACCGCTTCAAGCGCACGCAGCTGTCACGCTGGCGCGAAATTGCCAGCGGCGTCGACACGCTGATGCACTCCTTCATGCGGGGAAAGTAATCAGCTCCGGCTCGCCGGCGCAGGTGGCAAGTCCATCTCCAGGATAGCCATTTGGAAGGCATAGGAGACGTCGCCGTCCTCTTCATCCTTGAAAATGATGCCGATGAACTCACCCGCGACATGCACCTCGACTGAATCGGCCTGGTTCGGCCTCTCGACCACCGTGATGGTATCGAGGCGAAACAGGTTACGAAGGTATTTTTCCAGCCGCCAGATTTCGCCGCGAGTCATGGAAGTACTCCGTGCATCTGCGGCTGCCACTCGCATGCTCCCGCTTGGCGGTCAAGCACGTCAGATCTGGAAATCGATCCCGTCCAGCGCCTGATTCATATCCTGGGAGGGGCGGTCCGAGCCGGCACAGCCGATGACCTTGGCCGGCACACCCGCCACCGTACAATGCGCCGGGACAGCCTTGAGCACCAGACTCCCTGCGCCGACACGC
This sequence comes from Alphaproteobacteria bacterium, assembly GCA_025935155.1. Taxonomy (GTDB): domain Bacteria; phylum Pseudomonadota; class Alphaproteobacteria; order Micropepsales; family Micropepsaceae; genus Rhizomicrobium. Next base: position 1,141 of record JAICVV010000092.1, on the reverse strand, counting down.
GAATATTCCCCAACCTCAATATTGCCGAGCACTTTCGCACCGACGGAGAGCAGCACACCGCGCCGAATCTTTGGATGGCGATCGCCGGTTTCCTTTCCGGTTCCGCCCAAGGTCACGCCATGGAGAAACGAGACATCGTCCTCCACCACGGCAGTTTCGCCGATGACAATGCCGGTCGCGTGATCCATCAGAATGCCGCGGCCCAGCTCCGCAGCAGGATGGATATCTACCGCGAATAGTTCCGAGACACGGCTTTGCAGGAAATAGGCAAGCCAGTGCCGCTGCTGCAGCCAAAGCCAATGCGCAATCCGGTAGCACTGCAAGGCGTGGAAGCCTTTGAAAAACAGGAATGCCTGCACGTAGGAATGGCACGCTGGATCGCGTTCGAATATCGCAGACAGATCGGCGCGCACCGCTTCCCCAATGCGCGGGTCCGCGTTCATCGCCTCGTCGAAGATTTCGCGCGCCAGCATCGGGCTGACGTCATCTGTCCCAATCTTCTTGGCGAGATGGTACGAGAGCGCATCTTCGAGCCGCTGGTGTTTGAGGATCGTGGCGTGCGCAAAACTGGCGATCGACGGTTCGGCGACCACCAGCTGCTCAGCCTGCGAGCGCAGCGCGGACCAGACAGGATCGCAAACTTCGAGTTTTTCAGCCGGAAGGGTCATGAGCGCATCATAGCACAACACGACACACGTCAGACCACCGGCGGGGTAGGCGGCCCGGATTCCGGGGCTGATGGTTCGGAATCAGGCGTAGCAGGCGCCCTCGGAGCGGGCGCCGCGGGTTCGGGGGCAGGCGAGTTGGGCGCATCATAGATAGTCGAGCCGGCAGGCGAGCCGGGCGGCGGCGGTGGGGTATATGGCCTCACCGGACCGGGGGGCGGCTGCCCGCGGCGGCGGGCGACCACCTGCGCCACCATCCGGTCCTCCCACTCGCCGCCGATATGGTCGCCGAACAGGTGCGCCCCTTCCAATGCCAGGATCACGCCCCAAATGAGGGCGATCCAGAAAAACCACCAATGGCCGTACCAGAATCCGCCGGTTGCAGCGTTCACCAGGAAGAGCACCGCCATCACGGCGAGATAGGTGATCAGGTGCTGCCGGAACCGCCGCACTTCGTAGCGGACACGCTGAACATC
>JAICVV010000216.1 GCA_025935155.1 Alphaproteobacteria bacterium | reverse complement strand
CCCGGGCCACCGTGCACCAGCATCGGCTGCGGCGAGCCGTGTCCGGTCGATTCGCGCGCGCAATCGCGATCCACGATCAGCAAACGACCGTGAAATGCGCCGGCGCCGGTCAGCACCGCGCGCGTGACGGCCGGATCGTAGGTGAAGAGCGACATCACCAGCGAGCCGTTGCCCTTGTTCACCAGCCGCACGGCATCGGCGATGTCGTTGTACGGCATCAGGGTGGCGACGGGGCCGAAGGCTTCCACTTCGTGCACCGCAGTTGCGCGTTCCGGTAAATCGCAGCGCAGCAGGATGGGTTCGAGAAACGCACCCTTGTCGTTGCTGCCGTTCGGATCGCCGGACACGATGCGCGCCTCGCGCGAAAGCTTTTCAATCTGGGCGCGAACATCGTCACGCTGCGAGGCGCTCACCAGCGCGCCCATCTCGGTTTTCTCGTCGCGCGGATTGCCGACCACCACTTTCGCCAGCCGCTCCTTCAAAGCGGCTTCTGCGGTATCGGTGAGAGCGGCAGGAACCAGCGCACGGCGAATGGCGGTGCATTTCTGCCCCGCCTTGGCCGTCATCTCGCGCACCACTTCCTTCACGAACAACTCGAATTCCGGCTGCTCGGGGGTGGCGTCGGGCCCCAGCACCGCGGCGTTGAGGGAATCGCGTTCGGCGATGAAGCGCACACTCTCGCGCGCGATCGCCGGATGACGCTGGAGTTTCTGCGCGGTATTCGCGGAGCCGGTGAAGGAGACAATGTCCTGTCCGGTCAGATGATCGAACAGATCGCCGGTCGGCCCGACGATCAGTTGCACCACGCCGGCCGGCAGCACATTGGCTTCGATCAGAATGCGGAACGCGGCTTCCGCCACATAGGCGGATGCGGTGGCCGGCTTCACGATGGCGGGCACACCGGCCAGCAAGGTGGGCGCGAGCTTCTCCAGCATCCCCCACACGGGAAAGTTAAAGGCGTTGATATGCACGGCGCAGCCTTGCAGCGGCGTCAGCACGTGCTGACCGGCGAAGGTGCCGCGCTTCGACAAGCCTTCCACCGGCCCGTCGATCAGGATGGTGTCGTTCGGCAGTTCGCGGCGGCCTTTGGAGGAATAGGCGAACAGCGTGCCGGCGCCGCCTTCGATGTCGATCCACCCGTCGGCGCGCGTGGCGCCGGTTTCATACGAGAGTTCGTACAGCTCTTCCTTGCGCGCCATGATGGCTTCGGCCAGCGCCTTCAGCATCCGCGCGCGCTGGTGGAAGGTCAGGGCCCGCAGCGCTGGCCCCCCGACAGTCCGCGCATAATTGAGCATCGCGGCGAAATCGCGCCCGCCGCTGCCCACCTGCGCCACCAGTTCATCGGTGACCGCGGAAACAATGTCGCTCAGCGCGCCCGATGGATCGAGCCACTGCCCTTCCGCATAGCTCATCAGCTTCAATGGCTTCATCTACCGCTCCTTTGCCTCACCTCCCCTTGAAAAGGGGAGGTCGGCGAGCGAAGCGAGCCGGGTGGGGATCGTGTCCGCGCGGTGGAATGATCCCTCCCCGAAATTCGCGTCGCTGCGCTCGCAAATTTCGACCCTCCCTTTTCAAGGGAGGGAAATCAACGATCATCTGCCCGTGAAGTTCGGTTTGCGTTTTTCGCTGAAGGCGGCGACGCCTTCGCGATAATCGGCGGAGCGGCCGAGTTCGCGCTGGTTGTCGCGCTCGTGATCGAGTTGCGCATCGAGCGACGCCCCCCAGCTGCGCCGGATTGCGGCTTTGACAGCCGCGTAGCCCTTCGTCGGCCCGCGCGCGAACTGCTCCACGAGCGCATTCGCCTCTTCCTTCAGCTTCGCATCGTCCACGGCGCGCCAGATGAGGCCCCAGCTTTCCGCCTGCTCGGCGGTGACCGGTTGGCCGGTGAGCGCCAGCCCCATCGCGCGAGCGTGCCCCACCAGCCGCGGCAGAATCCAGGTGCCGCCGGAATCCGGCACCAGCCCAATGTTGGCGAAGGACTGGATGAACTTGGCGCTCTTCGCCGCGAACACAACATCCCCGGCAAGGGCGATGTTCGCACCCGCGCCGGCCGCCACGCCGTTCACGGCGCACACCACGGGTTTCGGCAGATTTACCAGCCGGCGGATCAGCGGGTTGTAGTGGTTCCCGAGCGACTCGCCGAGATCCACGCCCTGCTCGCCCGGTACGACAGCGCGGTCCCCCAAGTCCTGCCCGGCGCAGAAGGCGCGGCCTGCGCCGGTGATCAGCAGCGCGCGCACGCGATCATCCTGCTCAGCTCGCGTCAGCGCTTCGGCCACTTCGCCGTGCATCTGCACGGTGAAGCTGTTGAGGCGGTCGGGCCGATTCAGGGTCAGCCGCGCGGCGCCGTTCGCGATCTCGAACAGAATGGTTTCGTAGGCCATCGACGAGCTCTCGAACTCCTCTCGTCGTCATGGCCGGGCTCGACCCGGCCATCCATCCGGCGCGCATTTGCGCGCCAAGAAGAGTCATTTTCGCTCGCGGACGCTCGCGCGATGGATGGCCGCCTCAAGGGCGACCATGACGGTTCCGGGGAGTTAAGTTAGAACACCGTGCATGGTCAATTCAGACGCGCTTGGAATCAACGAAGCCGACGCGCTCGCCCGTCGCGTGGCCGAGCATCTGCTCTCGCGCGAAGGCACCGGGCCAGCGTGGGGCATAGAGATCGAGGAGGCGCGGGAGGGCTATGCCCGTATCGGCATGATGGTCACGGCCGCCATGCTCAACGGCCACGCCATCGCCCATGGCGGGATGATTTTCGGGCTGGCGGATACCGCCTTCGCCTATACCTGCAATTCCCGGAACGTGAGCACGGTGGCGCAGGCCGCGTCCATCGTCTTTCTGGCGCAGGCCAAAGCGGGTGAGCGGCTGGTGGCCGAAGCTCGCGAGCAGGCGCTCAGCGGCCGCTCCGGCGTCTATGCGGTGTCGGTCACGACCGAAGACGGCCGGAAAATCGCCGAATTTCAGGGCCTTTCCCGCAGCCTCAATCAGCCGGTGCTGGAGCAGCCTTAACGGCGTGTCCGTTCCTATATATTAAGGGGGCCGCGGGAGAGCCGATGTACACGACCGAACTGAAGGACAAGAACCAGAAATCCGCGGCCGTTTCGCTGGCCGATGAAGACCCGGAGAAGCTGGCCGCCTTCGAGGCGCGCGTGGCCGCCGACGACTTCATCGAGCCCAAGGACTGGATGCCGGAAGCCTACCGCAAAACGCTCATCCGCCAGATCTCGCAGCACGCCCATTCCGAGATTGTCGGCATGCTCCCCGAAGGCAACTGGATCACCCGCGCCCCCAGCCTGCGCCGCAAAGCGATCCTGCTCGCCAAGGTACAGGACGAAGGCGGCCACGGCCTCTACCTCTATGCCGCTGCCGAAACGCTTGGCACTTCGCGCGCAGAGATGGTTGAGGCGCTGCACTCCGGCAAGGCGAAATACTCCACCATCTTCAACTACCCGACGCTCACCTGGGCCGATATCGGCGCCATCGGCTGGCTGGTGGACGGCGCGGCCATCATGAATCAGGTGCCGCTGCAGCGCACCTCTTATGGCCCGTACGCGCGCGCCATGGTGCGTATCTGCAAGGAAGAGAGTTTTCACCAGCGCCAGGGCTACGAGATCATGAGCGTGCTCGCGGGCGGCACGGCGGAGCAGAAGCGCATGGCGCAGGACGCGCTGGACCGCTGGTGGTGGCCGTCGCTGATGATGTTCGGGCCGCCGGACGACAAGTCGCCCAACACGGCGCAAAGTGTGCGCTGGCGCATCAAGCGCGAAACCAATGACGAGCTGCGGCAGCGGTTTGTGGATGTGACGGTGCCGCAGGCGGAAGCGATCGGCCTGCGCGTGCCCGATGCAGCGCTGAGATGGAACGGGCAACGTGGCTCTTACGACTTCGGGGCAATTGACTGGGAGGAGTTTTACGCCGTGGTGCGCGGAGAAGGCCCGGTCGCCAAGGAGCGCACGCAAGCGCGGATAAAGGCTTGGGAAGACGGCGCCTGGGTGCGTGAAGCCGCCGCCGCATATGCAAGCAAGCGCGCGATGAAAATGGCTGCGGAATGATAAACTCGAACTGGCCACTGTGGGAAGTCTTCGTGCGGGCGAAGAATGGGCTCTCGCACAAGCACGCGGGCAGCGTGCATGCCGCCGATGCGCGCATGGCGATCGAAGCGGCGCGCGATGTCTACACGCGAAGGATGGAAGGCGTGAGTTTGTGGGTGGTGCCGTCCAGCGCCATCGTGGCTTCCGATCCCAAGGAAACAACGGAGCTGTTCGCACCGGCGGAGGACAAGGTGTACCGCCACCCCACCTTCTACACCATCCCCGAAGGCGTGAAGAACATATGACGCACAGCGACACGCGGCCGGTTCCTCCCCCGCACAGCGGGGGAGGAGGACCATGCGAGCGAAGCACGCGAGAGCTTGTTCGCGAAAAGCATGGTGG
>JAICVV010000295.1 GCA_025935155.1 Alphaproteobacteria bacterium | reverse complement strand
TCGCCGTACTCAGCGCCGCCGCGGGTGTTGGCGATGGCGTAAATGCCGCCGCCATCCAGCCACACGCGACGGAAGGCGCCGAGGAACACCGGCGTCTGGCTGATGCCGTAGCCGCCATAACCGTAGAGCAGCGCCGGATTGCTGCCGTCGAGCTTGGTGCCCTTTTTCATGATGATGTTGACGGGGACCTTGGTGCCGTCTTTCGACGTCGCGAACACGCGCGTGACGTCGGCATCCGCAAACGACACCGGTGAGGTGACCTTCAGCGCGGTTTCATGCGCTTTGCCGGTCTTCGGATTCCATTCGGCGTAGTAGCGCGGCCGCAGATACGTCGAGACATCGAACAGCACAGTGCCGTTGGCCAGCGGCTCGATTTCGCTGTTCGCTGCAATGGGCGGCAGCGGCAGCTTGCCTTCCGGCTTCCCCGAAAGATCGAACACCCGCACTTTGTTCGGGCCGCCCACGATGTCGCGCACGAACAGCCGGTCCTTGCTGAAGTTGAGGTCGGCTGTCTGCTGCTCGGCGCCGCCGGAAAGGATGGCGACGTTGCTTTCCGGCACGATCACCGGCGCGTTCACCAGCCCGTCTTTGGCAAACGGAGCGGACAGCTTCACGATTTTGCCGTTCGAGGAATTCTTGCGCGAGATGCCATACACGGCGCCATCGGGACCGATACCCGCATACACGATATCGTCCGTGTACGTTCCGATCTGGACGGGCGCGGCACTTTCCTTCAGCACATAGAACGCCCAGATGTTGCCGTCGCCCCGCTGCACCATCGCCATGACGTCCGGCAGGTTGAAGCGGTTGCTCAGGAACACTTCCGACACGCGCTCCAGCCCGTCCTTGCTGCCCAGTGCCAGCGCGTCTTTCGCCGTATCGTTGCCGAGCTTGTGAAAATAGACCTGCATGTTGAAGTGCTGGTCTGCGGCCGACGCATCCGCGCCAGGATAGCGCGTGTACCAGAAGCCTTTGCCATCTGCTGCCCAGGCGAGACTTCCGCCCGCGGTCGGATATTGCACGCGCGGAATCGGCGTATCGATTTCCTTGTCCGTGTCGACGTCGTAGACGTGCAACGTGCCGTCCTCGCTGCCATTCCTGGACAGCGACACGGCAACCTTCGTTCCGTCGCCCGAAGGAACAAACCAGTCGATGGCTGTGAGGCCTTTCGCATCCATCTTGTTGGGATCGAGCAGCGCATGCCGCGACGTGGGATCGGCGGCCGCATTCATCGTCACCAGCATCGGCTGCTGGAATTTGGGATCGCTGTACATCGCGAACACGCGGCTGCCGCGCGGACGAATGTCGTAGAAGGATGGCGAGGTGCCCTTCACCAGCCGGCTCAACTCGCCCTTTATGGCCGCGCGATCCGGCAGCGCGTCCAGATAGGTGCGGGTGCGCGCGTTCTGCGCATCGCTCCACGCCTGAACCTTTGGATCGTTCCAGTCCTCCAGCCAGCGGTAGGGGTCGGCGATTTTCACGCCCTGAATGGTGTCGACGACATTGTCCGTTTGCGTAGCCGGCGGCGGTGGAATGGTGGCGGCCAGTGCTGCGCCGGCTGCAAGCACGCTCAGGCTCAGAACGGAAATCGCGCGAAATGTCATGGCTCCAGCTCCCATCAGGCGGCTCATTCTAACCCAGCTTTGCTGCCGGAGAACGGAGGCGTGACACTTTTTCGTAACGCTCGGCCCTGAAGCCCAGACTGAAACGTCAGCGGCGCCTCTTCTTGCGGCTTTTGGATGTGGCGCTCGGCCGTGGCTCAGGTTTGCGGACAGATTTTGTCCTTTTCAGCGCTGTGTGTGGCTTGGACTTAAAGCGCTTCAGGAGCGCCTGTTCGGCTTCCGCCCGCTCCTCGAACGGTCCGGCAGAACCGATCGGCCGCCGGACCACCATACCGACCTTCCGCGTCGCCGCTTCCACGGCTTTGGGATCGCGCGTCTCCTTCGCGCTGCCTTCGCGAAAAAGATCGCGGGTGACGCCCCAATGCGCGAGCGCCATTTTCTGCGAGCGGGCCGCCACGGCGGTCTCGTAGAAGCCAAGGTTTGCGGTGAAGACCTTGATCTTCGGCATGGCTCAGCGGTGCGCCGCTTCGAGCGCTTGCGACAGATCGGCAATCAGATCGCCGGTATCCTCGATGCCGGCGGAGAGACGCAGCAGGTCAGGCGGACACGGCGTGTCCGGACCTTCTATCGAAGCGCGGTGCTCGATCAAACTTTCCACACCGCCCAGCGACGTGGCCCGCTTCCAGATGTGCACATTGGCCGCGGTGGCAATCGCCGCCTGTTCCCCGCCTTTTACACGAATCGAAATCATACCGCCGAAGCCACCGTTCATCTGCCGCGCCGCAATGGCGTGACCCGGAAAATCAGGCAGTCCCGGGTACAGAACGGCGCTCACATTTGGATCAGCCTGCAGTGCCTCCGCAATGCGCTGCGCACTGGCGCAAGCGGCTCGCACGCGCGGGAACAAGGTTCGCATGCCGCGCAACAGCAGCCATGATTCAAACGAGCCGAGAATCCCGCCCAGCTGGATGCGGTTCTGTTTGATGCCTTCCCAGAATTCGTCCTTGGCGCGCGTGACCAATGCGCCCGCCACAATATCGGAATGGCCGTTCAGGTATTTCGTCGCCGAATGCATGACAATATCGGCGCCAAGCTCAATGGGACGCGTCAGCACCGGCGTGGCCACTGTGGAATCCACGGCAAGCTTCGCACCGGCTGCATGCGCAATTTCTGCCACCGCGGCAATATCGGTAATGTTCCACATCGGATTGCCAGGGGTTTCGGTCCACACCAATTTCGTGCGTCCCGCCTGTACAGCGTGCCGGACTGCATCCGGATCGCTCATCTCCACAAAATCGACGGCAACGCCCCAGGTGCTGGCAAAACCGGCGATCCATTTGCGCAACGACCAGTACATCACCTTCGGCGCAACCAGACGATCGCCGGGGCGAAGCGCCTGAAACACCGCCGTTGCTGCCGCCATTCCGGAAGCGAACAGCATTGCTTCCTCGCCCTTTTCGAGCGCCGCCAGCAGATGCTCCGGCTGATCGAACGCGGGATTATCGGCGCGCGCGTAGTTTCGCCCGGAGCGATATTGGTTATCTTCATCGCGCAGGAAGGTGCTGGAAAGGTGAAGCTGCGGCGCGACCGCGCGGGTGCGCTCGTCGATCCAGCCCAAAGCCTGGGCTGCCAGTGTTGCGGGTTTCGGTTCGATCTTGGCCAAGCAGACCGCCGGTTCAGTGACCATTCAGATTAGCCTTTCAAGAGTTCTCATGGAATAACAGCTTGGCAAACCACGTCATTTGGACGCGGGAGGACGAAAAGAAGCATGGCCGCGAACCCCCGCCTCATCGCTTTGCAAACGGCTGTGCCGCCCTATCCAGT
>JAICVV010000457.1 GCA_025935155.1 Alphaproteobacteria bacterium | reverse complement strand
GCGCCCGCTTCGGTCAAACCGAGCGTCACGATCGCTGCTGCGAAGAGGGGGATTGCACGCATTTGCATATCTGCTCAATGTTTGCTGGCACATGCCATCAGACAATCGAATGCGCCTGCTGAAAAAATGTTCCGTCAGCATAGCGGGGCACCGCACCAGCGTGGCGCTGGAGCCGGAGTTCTGGGCAATTTTAAGGCAGGACGCGCAAGCCAGGAATATGAGCTTCGCGGCGCTCATTGCGAAGATTGACAGCGAGCGCGGCGAACGTCCTCTGGCAAGCGCGCTGCGCCTGCGCGCGCTTGCGGCTGCACAATTCAGATCTTAATTTCAAACCGGTCCGGATGCTGACATAATGCTGGCAGCAATGCGGCAGTAACTTGGCAGCATGGATTTTCGACGGGAGTTCGCAAATGATCACGCTTTACCATTCCCCGCAGACGCGTTCTGGCAGCATCGTCTGGCTGCTGGAAGAATTACAGGTACCGTACGAGACGAAGCAGGTGACCTTCCGCAAGGCCGACGGCACCGGCGAAGTGGATCCGGCCAATCCGCATCCGCACGGCAAGGTGCCTGCACTCGCCGACGATGGCGAAACGGTATTCGAAAGCGGCGCCATCGCGCTGTTCCTGACGGACAAATACCGCAATGTAAAAATGGGGCCTGCGCCCGGCGATGCAAAACGCGGCGAATATCTTTCCTGGCTGTTCTACCGCCCCGGCGTGATGGAGCCCGCCTTCATGGAACGGCGATTCAATATCCAGCACGTGAATGGCGCGATGGGCTGGGCGAAAACGGAGGAAGTGGAGGACGTGCTGAACAATCACTTGTCGAAAAACAAATACTTCCTCGGTGATGAATTCTCCGCGGCCGATATCATGCTAGGCGGCGGCCTCTATTACATGATGCTGTTCAAAATGACGCCGGAAACCGGCGCGCTCAAGGAATACACGTCGCGGATTACCGCGCGGCCGGCGTTCAAGCGCGCGATGGAGAAATAGCAGCGGCAATGGGCGAGATCGTCAACCTGCGCGGTGTTCGCAAGGCGAAAGCACGCACCGAAGCCTCCGCGCAAGCGGAGGCCAATCGAACGAAGCACGGCGTGGCCAAACACGAACGCGATCTAGCCAAAGCGCAGGCAAAAAAGCTCGGCCGCGATCTCGAAAGCCGGAAATTGGACGGCGCCGGATGAGTGCCACCTCCCATCACCTCCCCCGACGCGGGGAGGTCAGAGCAATTCGAGCGCACGCGAGAATTGCTCTGGGTGGGGGGATCGTATCCTGTGTCCCCCCACCCGCGTCGCTTCGCTCCGCGACCTCCCCGCGCAGGGGGAGGTGAATTTTGCAGAGCGCCCGGCGAGGCCCGTTTTCCGGCTTGCTGGTGCTCGATCTCACGCGCGTACTGGCAGGTCCATACGCGGCGCTGATGATGGCCGAGTTAGGCGCACGCGTGATCAAGGTCGAGCCGCCGGAAGGCGACGATGCGCGGAGGTACGGGCCATTCGTCACCGGCCAAAATGGCGTGGCGAAGTCCGGCTACTTCATGAGCATCAATCGCGGCAAGGAATCCATCGCG